>DASVST010000364.1:0-7933 GCA_036387965.1 Segetibacter sp.
ACAGGATTCTGCGTTGCAAAGGAGACAATTTCATGGTACATATATAAACGAATACGCTAAGAATACCACAAGAAATTTACCGGTTATATCACTTTCTGAGGCGAGAGTGAATGAATTATTAGCACCTTCGCTGGTTAAGATCACAACTTTGCAAAGTGTGATTGATAGAATATCTAAACCTCAATCTTTTAATCTTAAAAACAACATTAGTGCTAAGGTTACCATTGATCTTGAAAAGGGAATTGCCCCAAATGTTATTGGAATGATCAAAGGAACTAGCAAAAGAGCGGGTGCCGTGATTATTTCTGCGCATCATGATCATGATGGAAAGAACGGTAACAATATCTATTATGGTGCCGTTGATAATGCAAGTGGTACCGCCGCTATTATGGAAATAGCACGCTTAATGAGTGTTGCACAAAAAAGTGGAATAAGACCAAAGCGTACGATCATTTTTGCTTCTTATACAGGAGAGGAAAGAGGCTTACTTGGCTCGCACTTTTTAGCAGAGAACCCCGTTGTTCCAATAGAGAAAACATGGGCAGTATTAAACATTGATATGATGGGCAGGGTTGATACTTTTTACAGTGGTAAAAGAGCAGACAGCAATTACGCATATATCTTGGTTAAAGACACTCTTGACCGAAATTTGCGCAGCACGGTTTACAAAGCAAATGAATCAGTAGGTTTAAAGTTGGATACTTATTATGAACAGCCACAGTTTGCACAAAGAAGAATAACCGGATCAGATCAGTTTCCTTTTTACCAGAAGGGGGTTCCTTTTATTAGGATCGACTGCGGCTTCAGTAAAGACTATCACCAGCTAACAGATACGCCTGATAAGATCAATTATCAGCTACTTACAAATCAAACAAAGCTCGCTTTTTTAACGCTGTGGAATATGGCAAACAATTAATGGATACACATGGTAGATAGTTCAATTAAACGCCTAAGATTGATCGGATATGCAGAAGGAATCTCTTTGCTGGTATTGCTTTGTATAGCAATGCCCCTAAAGTATTTTGCAGGAAAACCAGAAGCAGTAAAAGTGATAGGCTGGATTCATGGTTTTTTGTTCGTGCTGTTTGTGGTCGCGGCTTTCGTTGTTTACATACAGAAAAAGTGGCCGATCAAAAGATTTATTGTTGCATGTATAGCAGCGTTTCTTCCGTTGGGCACTTTTGTTTTTGATGCACAGTTAAAGAAAGAACAAACTATTTGATTCTTAGTAAGTAAATGACTCTTATCTTACTTTTGGCTCTCGTAAACAATATCATGAAAGGCAGCTTCAGTTCGTTCAAAATCTCTCTTAAAATAAGTGTTGCATTTTTTGTTTCAATACTCTTAGTTCACGCCTCACTTGCTCAAAATGCAGTAACTATTTCTGTTATTAATAACAATAAGCAACCTGTATCTTTTGCCACTGTCATAGCCGTTCCCGTGAGCGACTCTCTAAATAAAACTCAAAGGGTTACCGATAGCAGTGGCATCGTAATTTTCCAGTTAACCAAAGGAGCATTGTATATTTTAAGAGCATCATCAGTTGGCTATGTTACTTCAGAAAAAAGAATAACTGTAACAGGCAATAATTCGTTTTCAATTACCATGGCGACCAGTGATGCTTCTTTAGCTGTAGTAACTGTTACTTCAACCAGGCCATTAATACGGCAGGAAGATGATAAGACCATTGTAGACCCGGAAAATCTCGCAAACAGCAGTACTAACGCCTTCGAAATTTTAGAAAAAACTCCGGGGCTGTTTGTTGACCAGGATGGAAATGTATACCTGAGCAGCACAACTCCGGCTCGTATCTATATTAATGGGAGGGAGCAACGAATGAGCACGGCAGATATAGCAACTATGCTCAAAAGCCTTCCGCCTAATTCTATTCAAAGCATTGAAATACTGCGTACTCCATCTGCAAAGTATGATGCAAGTGGAAGCGGCGGAGTTGTGAATATTGTACTAAAGAAAGGAGTACGAATTGGCTTTACCGGAAGCGTAAATACAGGCTTAAATCAAGGGGTTTATGGCAACCAGTTTGTTGGACTTAACCTTAATAACAGCAGCGGAAAACTGAATACCTACATCAACATGCAGTACAGTAGACGCAATAGTTACGATCAGATAAGAACGGACAGGTTGTTTTCAGCAGACTCACTTCTCAGGCAGGATGCCTATACACTTTACCCGGGAAGTAGCTTTTATACTGGAATTGGAGCTGGCTATCAAATCAACAATAAGTGGGAAGTTAATTACGATGGAAGAATAAACCTGAACAGGTTTAAAAACAACACCATCAACGAATCAGATATTATAAAGATCAGTACTTCTCAAAATCTGACGAGTAGTATTGCAAACGTTGAAAATGAGGGAAGAAGTAGCTCGATATCACAAAACATTTCATCAAAATATAAGATCGATAGTACCGGTTCTGAATGGACGAATGATTTCGCCTATACCTTTAATCCTGGCAATTCCAGGCAGGACTTTCAAACAGTTTTTAATAACACTAATTCTACCGCAGGCGAAGGTGATATAGATACGAGATTTCAATTTTCAAGTGCAGCTTCCAACTTATTACTAAAGCTCCCAAAAAAGATAACTCTTGAAACTGGCCTAAAAACTACGATCGCCTCCTTCAATAATACAGCCGATTATTTTAGGGAACGGAACGGCACCTTAACTGTTGATCCGTTCAGAACTTCTTCTTTCAAATACAGGGAAAATATAAACTCTGCCTACTTTCAAAGTTCAAAAAACATAAAAGGATTTATTTTAAAAGCAGGTGTAAGATTAGAGAATACAAACATGCAAGGGAGCCAGTTTTTACCCAAAGACACTTCCTTCAACCTTCACCGTACAGACCTGTTTCCGTATGTTTATTTAAGCAGAAACCTGATGACAATTATGAGTTACGAGCTTAAGGCTTATCTTGTTTATCGTCGTACTATCAGCCGACCGTCTTACGATTTACTTAATCCATTTCCACGGTACATCGATCAATATCTTTTCGAAACCGGTAACCCATCTCTACGTCCGCAGTTCACACAAAACTACGAGGCAAATATTTCAGTAAATGAGCGACCTATTTTTGCACTTGGAGTTAACAATACCAAAGACATTTTCACGAATGTAATTTATCAATCCGACACAAGTAAAAGCCTTGCTTATCGCACCTACGATAATCTTGGAACTAACAAGGAAACTTACTTTCGTATTCTCGGCGCCATACCACCAGGAAAGAAATTCTTTATTGTAGCCGGGGCGCAATACAACCACAATTTTTACGAGGGCTTATACGAAAACAAGCCACTGTCTTTCAAAAGAGGAAGCTGGTCTTTATTTACTTATCAGACTCTAAAAATTACGCCCATAACTCAATTCTCACTAAATGGATTTGCCCGCTTCAATGGGCAACTACAATTTTACGAGTTAAGTTCTTTTGGCTCATTAAACCTCAGTCTTACACAGCAATTTCTAAAGAGAAAATTAATTGTTTCGCTTAGTGCCAACGATGTGTTGTTCACCAATAATAATCAGTTCACTATTAAACAGGGAACTGTGAATGCAAGTGGAAACAGGCAATCTGACACCCGTCGGTTCGGGCTTAATCTTCGTTACAACTTCGGCTTCAGAAAAAAAGAAGATAATAACATGTTCAACTTAGAAAGTCCCGAAAAAAGCAACTAAGATTTTTACGACCTTAGCATTTATACTTCTTTTCGTCATCGTTGCGTCGCAATCACTTCATCGGCAAACCAAGGGTCATCTTACAAGATATAATCTGTCCACTTCTCGTTTGACTTTGATGATGATACAATTGTCTCAATAAATGCCATCCCTCTTATTCCATCTTCAACAGAAGGAAAGTCAATTAACTCGTCTTCGATCTTAATATTATTAATTTTTGCAGATAGCGTTAAAGCAAAATTTCTATAAATGTTTGCGAACGCTTCTAAATAACCTTCGGGATGACCACCTGGTGTGCGGCAATTATTTTTTGCAACATCACTTAAATATCCTGATCCTGCACGAAGAATCTCAGCAGGTTTATCAAGCCATTTAATTAATAATGTGTTTGGCTCTTGTTGGTTCCATTCCAAGCCACCCTTCTCACCGTAAATATTTATAGACAAATTGTTTTCTTCACCTGCGGCAACTTGCGTAGCTATCAACACTCCGGTTGCGTTATTTTCAAACTTTAATAAAACACTTCCATCATCATCTAAAGCCCTGCCTTCAACAATAGTATTTAGATCTGCACAAACTTGCGTGATGCATAATCCTGAAATATATTCTGCAAGGTGAGCAGCATGCGTACCAATATCACCCATCACTCCGCTTTTGCCTGCTTTCGTAGGATCAGTTCTCCACGCTGCCTGTGCATTGCCCTCTCTTTCTGAAGGCTTGCTTAACCAGCCTTGCTTGTATTCTACATAGACTTTTCTGATGTTTCCCAATGCTCCTTTTTTTACAAGGTCTCGTGCTTCTTTAACCATCGGGTAACCAGCATAAGTATGAGTGAGACAAAGTAATAAACCAGTTTCATCTCTCTTTTTCTTTAACTCCAGTGCTTCATCTAAAGTGACTGTTATCGGTTTTTCTATAACCACATGAAAGCCTTTTTCAAGGCAA
This sequence comes from Segetibacter sp., assembly GCA_036387965.1. GTDB lineage: Bacteria > Bacteroidota > Bacteroidia > Chitinophagales > Chitinophagaceae > Segetibacter. The sequence goes on from DASVST010000364.1 coordinate 4,639, forward strand.
GCTATAGCAGGAGCAAAGTGAGCATAATTGGGTGTAACAATTGTAACGAAGTCCATCCTTTTTTCCGCAGGAAGTTCGCTTTCCTTTTGCAACATTTCTTCGTAGGTGGTATAGATACGATCTTCCGGAATAAACAAAGAACGTCCGCTTTCAAACGCGACATCTTTATCACTACTTAAAACACCACATACCAATTCTATTAAACCATCAGCGTTAGCTGCAAAGCGATGGATCGCTCCTATAAAGGCACCCTTACCACCACCGATCATTCCCATTCTTAATTTTCTCATAAGTAAAAAGTAACAAGCTAAAACTAAAAGCGGTGTAAAGAGGTTATGTTTTCAAATTTAGAGGTAATCATTGCATGTCGTATTTATTTATGGGAAATATTTTCCCGATATGTTAAAGATGTTTCTTTATAGCCTACATTTAATTTCTCTATTTTCATCAACGGAGAACAAAGTATCTCCAAACTTAGTTGTACCAAATCGGCTTAAAACTACTTGCTAATGAATTCAACTACACGAATGCAGTTATCAACGATGATGTTCCTGAATTTTTTTATTTGGGGATCCTGGTTTGTAACTCTTGGTACATTTCTAACAAACAATCTGAATGCAAGCGGCACCGAAATCGGCAGCGTTTTCTCGACTCAGTCATGGGGTGCTATCATTGCTCCTTTTATTATTGGCTTAATTGCAGACAGGTATATCAACGCAGAAAAGATATTAGGAGTGTTGCATATCATTGGTGCTGTACTTATGTACCAGATGTATAATGCTGCGGATATTTCAGTATTTTATCCATACGTATTAATATATATGATCCTGTATATGCCAACACTTGCTTTGGTTAATTCGGTTTCCTTCAATCAAATGCGAGATCCTGAAAAGGAGTTTTCCGGTATACGCGTTTGGGGAACTATCGGTTGGATTGTTTCCGGTTTATTAATTAGTTTTTTGTTTCATTGGGATAGTGCAGAAAACACCAGACAAGGATTGCTTAGAAATACATTCTTAATGTCTGGCATTGCTTCGCTGATTTTAGGGTTGTTCAGTTTTATTTTACCTAAAACACGCCCAAAAGCAAGAGGAGAAAAAGTGGATTTAAAACAGATCATCGGACTGGATGCATTGAAACTATTGAAGGATAAAAATTTTGCAATATTTTTCATTGCTTCTATTCTCATATGTATTCCATTAGCTTTCTATTATCAAAATACACACCCTTTTCTTTCTTCTATTGGTGTAGAAAACCCAACAGGTAAAATGACGATTGGACAAATATCAGAGGTGTTGTTTTTATTACTGCTTCCGGTTTTCTTTACCCGTTTCGGTTTCAAGAATACTATTTTAGTCGGCATGCTTGCCTGGGCACTTCGCTATGTGTTGTTTGCTTTCGGTAACGCAGGTGATCTAAGTTTCATGCTTATCTTAGGAATTGCGTTACACGGTATTTGCTACGACTTCTTTTTCGTGTCGGGGCAGATTTATACTAATGCAAAAGCTGGTGACAAATATAAAAGCTCTGCACAAGGTCTTATAACACTTGCAACGTATGGTATCGGAATGCTCATTGGTTTCGCAATTGCAGGTAAGATAACGGACGCCTATAAAATCTCTGAAAACACTTTTGATTATAAAACTATATGGCTTATACCGGCAGCAATTGCTTTTGTAGTGCTTTGCCTTTTTGCTTTGTTTTTCAGAAACGACATTAAGAAACACGTTACAGAAACAGATGCTGAAAAAGGATTGTCCGCAAGTCCGATCACTTAGGTGAAAGATATATGAGAAAGAAAACCACACGCAGAGAAGCTTTTAAGAACCTTGTTTTAGCAGGCACTGGTGTAATGGCAACATCTGCAATTTCCTGTACAACTGCGCAAAGTAGCACCAATGCTAAACGGCTAAAGAATAATATCAACCATTCAGTTTGCAGGTGGACGTACAGCTTTCTTTCTCTAGATGAATTATGTAAAAATGTAAAACAGATAGGATTCGCAGCCATAGATTTGGTTGGACCAAAGGACTGGAGCATTCTAAAAAATCACAACGTTTTTTCCTCAATGTGTAATGGTGCAGAGATTAGTTTAAAAGAAGGTTGGAACGATAAGCAATATCACTCAACATTAATTAAGAACTATACTGATCACATTGATCTTGTGGCAAAGGCAGGTTACAAAAACCTGATCTGCTTTAGTGGCAATAGAAGAGGCATGGATGATGAGACGGGTATTAAGAATTGTGCAGAAGGTTTAAAAAAAATCATGAGCCATGCTGAAACGAAAGGGGTAATCATACAAATGGAATTACTAAATAGTAAAGTAGATCATAAAGATTACATGTGCGATAAATCAGCCTGGGGCGTTGAACTTTGTAAAAGAGTTGGTTCACCGAACTTCAAACTTCTTTACGATATTTACCACATGCAAATTGATGAGGGAGATGTGATAAGAACGATCCGCGAAAGCTATGAATATTTCGGGCATTACCATACAGCTGGTGTACCTGGTAGAAATGAAATAAACGAAACGCAGGAGTTATATTACCCGGCAATTATGAAGGCAATATTAGCAGCAGGTTTTAAGGGTTACGTAGCACAGGAATTCAAGCCTGTTGCGCAGGATAAAATAGCCTCCTTAAAAGAGGCGATCATGATATGTGACGTTTGAATGAAACTTTGAGTTGTAAAGATCATTTTTTAAAAAACTACTATCTTTTAGAATATGAAAAGAGTGCTTGACTTAATGATGACCAACAAGTATTTCATCTTCGCATTCACGCTAATTGTCTTTGGGACAAAATTGCTTCTTGACAAATATGATATAATTAAGAAGTACCACTCAGTTTTTGACCTTCTTAAAGCAGCGCTTCTGATTGTAGCTATTGCATGTTTTCTACACATTCTTTCGGTCTTTGCATTTGCTTTTCTTAGCAAAAATAAATCTGAGCCGTGGTGGGAGAAGTTAGAAAATAAAGCGAAGGAACAGAGAAAAAATAACCGGTTAGAGCTTTACTTTCAAGGTTTGACTACATCTATTCCTCTCGCCCTTTATACTATGTTCATTTATTTAGCTGTCTTTCATTCGTGGAAGCATTTTTTAATGATAGTGATTGGATTTGCAGGTATCCGTCTCATCAATCACTTTAAAACAATCAAGAGCAACGGCTACAACGAGAAGCATAACGGCTTACAACAGCAGCTATAAAGTTTCTATAATCTTAAAACAGAAGCACATGAGTAACGAAGAAAACGATTTACAAAACTCCCGGAGAAGCTTTTTAAAAAATAC
>DASVST010000365.1:0-4019 GCA_036387965.1 Segetibacter sp.
CTTCATCAAAAGGAGTAGCCATCGGAATACAACCGTTGTCTTTTATAGCAGTAATTAAGGTCTTATATTCCTTTTTTGACATCTTTGTATCAAGTGTTTTTTTGATGTACCTGATATCTGATCTGTCTTTAAAATCCCTATGAATAAAATTATCTACATCCCTGAATTGAAGTTTCAATGCTGCTTTTACACTATTAAACCTTACAACCTGGCTGAATTGCTCAATTATACGTAATCCCCTGTCAACATTACCCCAGTGGTTATTGGCTATCTCCAGTACAAACAAATCTTCAAAAACCTGGTTTCTATTTTCCGCCATATATTTCTAATTAATAAAATTTAAAGTTTCTAAGGGTTTAAGAATGCTCCTCTCCATACCCTGTAAGTCACCAAAGCCGTAAGCTGCATAAATAAATGCTATGCTATTTTCTTTTGCAGCAACCTCATCCTGAATAGTATCGCCAATCAATACGGTAGTTTCGCGGTTAAGGTTTTCACTGATAATTAAGTCCTTAACCATTTCAACTTTGTTTGCATAGTTTTTATCTGCAAGATCACTGCAATAAAAGCCGCAAAAGTAATTGTTTACAAGTAAATGGTCAGCTATAAGCTTTGTAGCCTTGTGCCTTTTGTTGGTTGCTATAAATATTTTTATATTTTTTTTCTGTAATTCGTTTAAAAGCTTATCCATTCCTTCATACAATTCTGTCAATTTAAAATCTTCAGTATCATAACTTTCTTTGAAAGAGGAAATAAATTGTTCTATCCGCCCTGTATCAGTTTCACCATTTACGCTTGTTAAAATTTGCTGAACAGGCGGACCAATATGTGGCTTCAAGTCAACTTTATTCTCAACCCCATATACTTTTGTATATGCTTTATTAAATGCCTTTATGATGCCGGGATAAGAATCAACAACAGTTCCATCAAAATCGAAGATTACATTTTCTACTTTCATCTAAATCTACTAACCAGTAACTTTTTGAGTGGGAGCAATCATATTGGACTCTAATTCTTCCGGGCTTAAGAACGGAAACATATCTTCAAGCGAAGCTGAAACCATTTTTCCATCAGGTAATTGTTTTGAGCTTAGCTTCGGCTCAAAACCCTGGTGCATATCTAATTTTACATTGCATAGAACAGGGCCTTCCATTGCCAGAACATTCTCTAACTGCTCCTGAAAATCAAAATCTTTTATGGTAAATGAAGGTATTCCGTAAGCGTTACCAATCTTTTCCATGTCGGGAAATGTAACTCCGCTATCGGTGCCGCTACCAACTGTTAATCCAAAAAAGTTGCTTTGTGTACCCCTGATGGAAAGATACCCGCTGTTATCGAGCACAAAGATTTTCATGTTCCACCTGTGCTGCGCAATTGTTTGAAGCTCCTGTATATTCATTTGTATACTTCCATCTCCGGGTAAACAAATAATACGCTTATATGGGGCAGCAGTTGCAGCGCCAACAGCAGCTGGCAAATCGTAGCCCATAGATGCAGAACCGGAATTGCTGAATAATTGCTGCCCCTTTTTTACCTGTGAAGTTTGAAAAGTCACAATACAGGCAGTGGCATTACCACATACTATTACATCGTTTGCAGTAAGTTGTTTTTGCAGTTCTGATAAAAAATAATATGGATTAATGGGCCTGGAAGGATCTTTATGATGTGGAAGTACAGCGGGGTATTTTTTCTTTCTTTCAATGCCCCAGTTAACCCAGGCAGTATATTTACTTTTATTAAATCTTTCATTTTCTTTAAGCGCTTTTATGAGAGCCTGCAAAAATTCTTTAGCATCATACTGTAAGGGCAAATCAGTTTTCATAGTTGGCTTTACAAGTTCCGCCTTATCAATATCTACATGAATTTTATAAGCAGATGAAGCAAAATTTTCCCAATTATAACTTACCTGCCGTATAGGCATTCTTGTTCCTATCATCAATAAAAGATCCGCATTTTGTGCAGCAAAGTTTCCCGCCCTGTCCCCGATAGTACCTTGCTTTCCTATATATTGCGGGTGATCAAAATAAATAACATCGTGTGACCATGCAGTAACAACAGGCACTCCAAGTAATTCGATTGTCTCCTGAAATTCGTGCAGTGCTCCGGCTAATCGAATGCCTGTACTTCCTACTATCAACGGCCTTTCGGCAGCAGCTATTTTTTCTATCACATTTAAGACATCTTCTTCCAAGGATGAATTATCGATAGCCGGAACTTCAGCAGGATCAAAACCTTTCTGTATAGTTTCATCAATGTTAGCAGATTGCACGTCAACAGGAATATCAAGCCAGACAGGTCCAGGTCTTCCATTAACAGCAAGATGGTAGGCTTTCTCTAAATGGTAGCGTACTGTCTCTGGGTCTATAACAGTTACGGCATACTTGGTAATGCCTTTTACCATAGAAATTATGTCAACCTCCTGGTCTCCTAATTGCCGTAAGCCTGGTATATTATGTGTTGATAGCAAGGTTTCCCTTTTTACCTGTCCTGACAAAATTATCATCGGGATTGAATCAGTAAATGCACCATAAACACCGTTTAATGCATTAACAGAGCCCGGACCTGTTGTTACATTTACTATAGCAGGTTTATTGGCAACTCTTGCATATCCTTCAGCCGCCATAGCAGCAGCCTGCTCGTGATGATTACATACAAACTTCAACCCTTGCAGGCGACCAATAGTGTCGTTTAAATGCATAGCACCGCCGCCTGTTACAAGGAAAACTGTATCAATACCTTTATCGAGTAAATATGAAAATATATAATTAGACAATTTCATCTGCAGAATAAAAATGTTTAGTTTTTTTAATAGAATCAATTAAGCCGAAAGCGACCTGTGCACCTAAATTTTTTTGGATAAAAGATATATCCGGCACGTATCGCTCAACAGGTTTTAAAGGGTCTTTTTCTGTTAGCACCTTTACAGATATGCCTGGTGTAAGTTCTGCTACTGTTTCTGCAATTGTTTTCAAGTTGTAATCCTCGTTGGAGCCAACATTATATGGAGTATTATTTTGCCCCTGCAATAATATCTTCCATAAAAAAACAGCAAGGTCTGCAGCATACAAATAAGAACGGTAAGGCGTGCCATCACCTTTTATTATAATGTCTTCACCTTTAAGTGCATTTGATATGAAATTACCAATTGCAAAATGTTTATCAAGTGGTAAATAAGGACCAACAAAGGCAAAGCAACGTGCAATTTTTACAGACAACTTATAATGCGCATGGTAGATAGAACAATACAATTCTGCAAGTCTCTTACCTTCGGCGTAAGCAGAGTTTGGATTATTTATATCAACTGAATAGCCATCTTTTTCTGCAACATGAGTAACTGTTGAGGGTTGCTTACCATAAACCGCACCTGAACTTGTAAATAAAAATGACTCTACCGGGTTTTGCTTTGCAAGATCTAATATTCGCCTTGTGCCTGCAGTTATAGTATCTAACATAAGCAAGGGCTGCATTTGATTTAAAGCGGCATCTGCTTCTGTTGCTGCATGAATTATAAGCTGAAAACTATCAGCAGGAAATTCAAAAGTTAAAATATCTCCCTTAATAAATTTTACTGAAGTTTCATTTCTGTAAAAAGGAAAGTCATTTAAAAAGTTTTCAGGATTTCGCGTAAGAACAGTTATGGTAGCATCAAGCTGAAGCAGTTTATTTATATAGATAAAGCTTTCTAAAAGCCACTTACCGAAGAAGCCGGTTCCACCGGTAACGAAAATATTTTTATTTCTGACAGGTTCCCAAATATCTTTTGTTTTATTAAGAATATGTTGGAGGTCAGTTTCACTAATTCTTTTCAACATAAGCATGAAAACATTACCAATGGTTTGCCGTTCAAGTGAATGACCCTTCGACTGTGCTCAGGATAAACTTTACGGTGCTTAATTGGAAACCAGATTGGAGTAACCAAAATATCTAACATTACATCTGCGTCTTAAAAAACTCCTGCATTCTTTCTATTACAAACTCGAGCATTTGCTGTGTAAGCCCTGGGTACACACCGATGAATA
>DASVST010000366.1:0-4303 GCA_036387965.1 Segetibacter sp.
TCTTCCTCGAACGTTTGTGTAAGCGTATCGTATCTGGTATAATATGTTGAGGTGAAGTATAATGGATTAGGTGTTACACCGTCTGGTAAATAGTTGTCAAGCTTTGCAACAAAGACCAGCCTTTTATCTTTAGCTAATGAACCTGTTACACGCATGTTATCTTTGTTCGAAACACTTCCATCCCGGTTTTCTTTAGTCATGCTTTCTCTTCCTCCGTGTTCCTGCTTGCCTCCCTGTCCGCTGCCCCAATCTTTTTCTATGGCTTTAAATTCCTTTTGAAAAGCAATGAGTAAACTCATTAGAACAATTCCTGCAAGCACCATAAACCCGACAAGTCGTTTGGAAATAAACCAAGCAAATCCTTTCTCATCTTCATTCATATTTCTTATTAACTCAGAAGTATAAATGATTAAGAAGGCATAAACTAATACAGGGGCAAATGCTAATATTAAAGCGCCGGCGGTAATAGCTGTGGCTTTACTTACAATAACGATCTGCAATGCAAGTAGGAATACCGACCAGAAGACGGTAAAGTATTTAGACCTTGAAAATCCATATCCTGCAAGCCACCCGGTCGAAAACAGTATCGTGAAGATTAAAAACTGCACCGAAACAAAGAAGGCATCAAATTCACCAACAGTTATTCTGCCGAGTATGTAATAAATTATAAAGTAAGCACCAATCAACGTAAGAGCCGTGGTAATAAACCTAAAGCGATAGCCGTAAAAGATTGTTGATGCAAGGATGCCCGCTGCAAAATACCAGCCTTGCTTTAGCCACTCGTTTTGTAAAACGGCATAGTAATGGTTTACATTCCAAAGCAAGTAAAATGCAAGGGCTATTGTTGGTATTGCAAGCAAAACCAGTTGTGCTGTTACTTTTTTTGTGCTATGTATTCTTCCTATTTGCATTTTTATTTTCCTGTTCTTCTTTCTTTTAAAAATATTTGTCACCAGCTTTAGTGCATGGTCATCATCGTGAAGTTTATCTTGAGCGAAGCCGAAAGGTCGCATACTTCAAGCGCAAATCATTTCTCATCATTGCGAGGAACGAAGCAATCTGCTCTTGTATAAAAATCATCTTCATAATCCATCAGCAGATTGCTTCGACGTCGTCCCTCCTCCTCGCAATGACGAGAACACTTTTCGAATCAGCCAATCAACTTTTCAACTAATCAACTTTTCAACACCTGCATTTCGTACTTCCCTAATACTTCTTCCAGTCTCCTTTCATTCTCGGTAATTTTAGAACGAAGGGATGATAAGCTCCACAGCCTTTTATAAGTCTCAACATCATTATCCTGGTTACGAACGAAAACCCATTGCACCCAATCAAAAGCATTTTGTTTGCGCAGGCTTTCACTCAATTTGATAAACATAAACTTTATCTCATTCCCATATTTCTCAGCAAGTTGGGCAACCTGTTCAGCATCACTCAAAGATGATATCATGACAACAGCTGCATCTCTTGCATTTACATAACTCCTCAAATCTTTATTGCTATGCCAATTGCTTGTGCTGATGATATATTTAACTACCTGCTGTTCATCTGCCATATTCTTTTTTGAAACATCCTGGTCAAGTACATATTTAACTTCAAAACCTTGCTTAACAAGATCCTGGTAAACCGTCCAGGTAAATATTTTGTAATAATTCAGGAATGGAATTTCGATAACATTATTACCTGCAACATTGAAGTTGGTAAAGTATGAAGCATACAAATAAACATGCGAAGCATACGGATCCATTATCTCCGGTACACGGACAACTAGTTCTTTATTTTTTGCATAGATCTTCCATACTATTCGGCGAACGTCATCATTGTTCTCAAAGTTTTTATAATTCAGATATTCACCCTCAACTCTTCTTAACTCTTCTATTCGTGTTGTTGTTTCTTCCGTTTTTCTTGGAAATACTTTTAGCTCATGTATGCTTTTAGAAGTCGGTTGAGTAAAAAAGTTGTTGTTTGCTGGCAGATCCACAGCTATCGAAAAGAACTGAAAAAAATCTTCGAAGTATAAAATTGCTTTTTGTACATGATATTCTTTTATTTCAGGTAATGGCCAATGATAAACTCCTTCAATGGTATTGCTGAAAAAGCTCTTTCCACTGTTTTCAAGCAAGGAAAACTTAGAAGAATAGTTTTTATGATCGTACTGCAACCGAAGTTTTACAAAGCCGAACAACGGCTTAAAGATGGGCTTCACCAATAGACGGACAGTTTGCTTTTGGTGTGATTCACTTTCCTTCAAATCTGTTGAAAGCTGGAAATCAATTCCTTTTCTCCTTTTGAACCACGCAAAAAACAGATAAGATGTAAGCACTGAAAACAATGCGAAGCCAATGAGAATAAGTGTAAACCATGCTGCAATCCGAATCAGCAATAAGAAGATATCTGCAAAAGAAGTTTCAGGCTGGTAGTTGGCTCCGTTCAATAAGTTCCAGCAAAAAACAGCTGCTACAATAAATAATACAAAATATAAAGTAAAGGGAATGTAGAAGCTCGCTTGTTTAATAGAATTACGGAACCCGTTGATACTCATTTTAACTCTTTCGGCAGTTAAGGTAAAGAAAGATGTTTTGATAGAAAAAAGAGATAGATAGAGTGGAGCAGTTTTATAAAATTCTTTGCTTTTCTTTGTTGCTTACATGGTGTCAACAATAACTTATACCCAGTGCCCGGTCTGCCTTAAAACAGATATAAAAAAGATATTCTCCTGCAAAGATTACACAGTTAGTAAAGAAGATTTTAATATTTGGGAATGTGCAAATTGCACGCTACGGTTCACGCAGCATGTTCCTGATGCTTCCGCTATAGGTAAGTATTATCAATCTAGTGACTATATATCGCATAGCGATACTAAAAAGGGAATTGTAAATCGTTTATATCATACCATTCGAAATTACACCCTTAAATCTAAACAAAGCCTCGTTAAAGAAGCAACGGGAAAGGAGCAAGGTGATTTACTTGACATAGGTGCAGGCACCGGAGCTTTTGCTCACACAATGCAGCAATCCGGGTGGAAAGTGGTTGGGTTGGAACCGGACGAAACAGCGAGGAAGAATGCGTTAGCTACTTATAACTTATTGCTTGACAACCCCGAGAAACTTTATGAATTTTCAGCTGACTCTTTTGATGCGTTAACGATGTGGCATGTGTTGGAGCACGTACATGATCTGCATAAATACCTGCAAACATTCCATAGCATTTTAAAGAAAGACGGTTCGCTAGTAGTCGCGGTTCCTAACTATACAAGTAAAGATGCAAAGATGTATGGAGAGTACTGGGCAGCGTATGATGTGCCAAGGCATCTTTATCATTTTTCTCCGGCAAGCATGAAGGTGTTACTCGAGTCTGAAGGTTTTACATTGAAGGAAATGAAACCGATGTGGTTTGATAGCTTTTATGTTAGTATGCTTAGTGAGCAATATAAAGGCGGATCTAACTTAATCAAGGCAGTCGTGAATGGATTGTCGTCGAACTTTAAAGCGATAGGCGATAAGCGTAGGTGTAGTTCAGTAATTTATATAGCTGAAAAGAAAAAAGTTACTGGAGCTTAACTTCAAATAATAATGGCCAATTCTTACCGGTAATATAAAAGCTCTTTTTAGCGGAATCATATGCAATTCCATTTAACACATTGCCCACGTTTGGGTCCGGGGTTTGTTTTGCAGATTGCTCAAGTAAGCCGGTAAAATCCATTCTGCCAATTACATGTCCATTAGATGGATCGATTTTAATGATGTAATTGGTATTCCAGATATTAGCGTAAATAAATCCATCTACGTATTCAAGTTCATTGATATCGGCAACTGGTCCATTATTATCAGTTACACCTACGATCTTAAGCGTCTTGAAAGTGGAAGGATCTCTGTAGTATAAGTTGTTGGTTCCATCACTCATTATTAGGTTCTCCCCATCATTAGTCAATCCCCAGCCATTGGTTTCGTATGTAAACGTTTTTGTTTGTTTAAAGGTTTTTGCATCATATACAAAGCATGTTCTATCCTCCCAGGTAATTTGATAAACTGTGTCATTCAGAATTGTAATTCCTTCTCCAAAATATGACGTATCTAAATTTACTACTTGTAAAGGCTTGCCTGTCTTGAGGTCAACCTTCATCAATTTACTTTTATTTCTATTAAAATTGCCGCTGCCGGTTCCCTCATAAAGGGTATTGTTATACCATTGCAACCCTTGTGTGAAGGAAGAAGTATCATGGGGAAAGCTGTTCACAACATTATACGAGATCGCCGCAGGAGCAGCTAGAACGTTCGTAGGATCAGTTCCTTGCTCGGCTGGA
>DASVST010000367.1:0-9184 GCA_036387965.1 Segetibacter sp.
ACACGTATGCATCTGCAAAAGATGAAATTGATGAAATGATCAAGCGTATTCAAAAAAATCCTGGCGAAAAAGGATTCATGCCGTTCAGGCATCCTAAAAAATTATCCGACTCTACAATCAACGTTTTTGTACAATGGAAGGCAGACGGATTGCTGGAGAAGTAAGTTCAGTTTGCAGTTTTTAGTCTGTAGTTAAAAAGAATTACAACAGCTTCATCAAAAAGAAGATAAAACAACTACAAATCACAAATTGAACTAAAAACTATCCTAATAACACCCAATCGGTGCGCCGGGGGCGATATCTACATGATCAGGTATAACAACATCTTTTGGATTATCAATTCTATAGATTGCATAGTTGTAATGTGCTTTAAGTGCAGGATTTATTTTTGCCTGCACTTTTGCATATTCCTTAAGAGATTGTAAACGATCATACGAAATTGACTTCACCTGGTAATTACTTCTGTCGTTTACACTTAATGATAGTAAATGTGTTAGCACCATTTGTTGAGTTTGTAATTGAACCTGACCTGCTAATCCTTTTTGTATAGGAGCCTTCCACAAGCTATGAATTATAGCATCTGCAACATCATCATATCCCAACGTATTCGCTTGTGCCTTAAATTCAACCAGCCTGTTTGCTCTTTCAGGATTGAAAAGAAAAGCAAGTTCGTAGTCAGTTAATGCCTCAGCGGCTGCAAGTGGATCAAAGCTCATTCCTGTTCTCTTATTAAACAATTCACCCACTCCGTAATACATTGGAGGACGTGGTGGAATAAGCTTGATAATATTTTCTGGCAGCGTTAATACCGAAGGTGATAAAGAATTAAGGACTGCCTGTAAAGCCTTCTGCTGAATAGCGTTTGATAATATTTGTGGTTTCTGTTGTTGATCCCCTCTAACACTATAGCTGTAATTCATTCCACCAATAAGTTTGCTAACTGCCTCTACCTGGTACCGATGATAATTATAAACAGGCACCAACGCATCTTCAAGTTTTGATAGTGGTGTGTTTAAAGGAACTGCATTTTCAGAAAAATCTTTAAGTGCTTTTGCTCTTACCTGTAGCGTATTGTTAAGTTCCGCAACCGCATCTGTACTGTTGTCCCACAAATGCGCATATGGGTGCATGCCACTCGCTGCCCGTGCATCAGCATCAGCAATATATAGAAGACCATTTCTTGTGTTTTCTTCGAGCAGGTTATTTAATGCTGTTGTTTCGTTTGTGCCTGGGGAGAATTGCTGGTATCCATAAGTGATAGCTCTCTTATCCCATTCACCTATCTCGTTTGTATATACTTTACTAAAATCAATTTCACCTTTGCTGTTTAAGAATAATGCAGGGTGAGGGTAATCCATTACCGAAGCATTGTTGTTATAGCTAGATCCATAATTATGTTGTAACCCTAATGTGTGACCTATTTCGTGTGCAGATAGTTGACGTAGGCGCTGTAGTGCAGCTCGCTTCATTGTTTCGGGAACTGGCTTACCGGTTTCGTATGGAGAAAGCAATCCGGCGAAAATTAAGTAATCCTGCCTTACTCGAAGCGAACCAAGTGTTACTTGTCCTTTGATAATTTCACCTGTTCTCGGGTCGGTCACGGATGCACCATAAGACCATCCACGTGTTGATCTGTGAACCCAATTGATCATGTTATAGCGGATGTCCATTGGGTCTGCGTCGTCTGGTAATAATTTTACCTGGAAAGCATTGATGAATCCTGCAGCTTCAAATGCCTGGTTCCACCAACGTGCTCCATCTAATAATGCAGAGCGTATTGGTTCGGGTGTACCATTATCCAGGTAATACACTATTGGTTCAACCGCTTCACTTTTGGCAGCAGTTGGATCTTTCTTTTCGAGCCGATGCCGGCTGATATACATCTGCTCAATCTGTTCAGAAAAAGGGCTGCTGTAATCGAAGTATGAAATACCAAAATAGCCGCTGCGGATATCATATTTTCTTGGCTTGTAATTCTCATCAGGTAGTTGAACAAATGAATGATGCAATCTTACAGTTATTGCTTCTGCAGAAGGTGCTACAGTTGTAACAAACCTCCCTGCATCGCTGCCACCAGTAAAAGTGATGGTGCTTTCAAACTCTGTGTTAAGCGGGAAGCTTTTTGTATTAGCAATGTATATAGCTGAGCGGGCATCGTTCAATGTATAACTGCCTTGTTTCATTCCCCTTATCCTGTCAGCAACACCATGCGCATCTCTTAATAAAAAGGCTGTTGCATCAACCAAAACTTTCCCTTCATCTTCTTCGTCTACTGCAAAGTTTCCTATTATAGATTCTGCAAAAGATTCTCTAACTGATTGTTGTTCCTTTTTATCGCCGCTCGTCGCCCTGTATCTATAATTAGGCTGAACAAGCATTACCTTCTTTCCAACCTTGTTGAAATACACAATTCTGCTGCTGCCGATTTGCCCTCTGTCAAGCCCGATATCGTTTGAGCCCAGACCGGCAGGCAATGAATTTACATAAAGGAATTCCTTATCAAATTTATCAATCTGCAGCCATAGTTTTCCGTTGCTGTTGTCCCACCAAAACGTGAAAAAGCCATCATAGCGTTTCATGTTTTTTGTTTTATCTGAAATTTTGTTTTGGCTAAATGAGGGAAGGCAAAATAGAATTAACAAGAGGAAAGTAAACAATCTCATATGGGCAGGTTTATAAAATTTCGATCAAGGTATTAAACTATTGATGAACTTTTTAATAACATTTTACAGCTCATTGGTGATAACTACGCCCGGCTACTTATGTAAGAAATTATACATTTGATTATAATGCAATAGTTATGAAAGAGAAAATGAATAACGACGTAGAAACCTTACCGAAGCCGCGTACAAAAACAACAGAAAGAGATTGCCCCAGGTGCCATTATGTAATTGTTCAGAACGAGAAAGAAGAATGCTATGAATGTGAGAACTGCGGATATATTGATTGTGGAGACGAGTAACAAGAGTTATGAGTCATGAGTTAAGAGTGTGCATCTTTAATTCATGACTCATAATCTAAAATCATAATTAACTTCCCCTGTTAGCACCGGTTGATCTTACCTTTTTAGTAATAGTTACCTGCTTAGCGCTGCCTGCCCCTTTAATAAATTTAGAACCTTTAGCCTGGTTGTTCTGATTAGCATTTGCTTTTGTTCCGCCCTTCTTGTTGTTTGTTGGTAAAGACATATTGTTTAAATTTCTTATTTAGACTGACTGTTATTTAAATTCAATTTAATACATTTTTTTCATGCACAATAATCGTAAAGAAAAAATGAAGTACTGGCTAAACTTAGTTTAATATTTATTATTTTTCCTGCTTACTATGAACCCACGATCACACCCTTCATCCTTAAAAGTAACTATGTTCACTCGTTTAGTTTTAGCTGCTATTTTTTGTTTCATAATTTTTTCTGTTGATGCACAGAAAACAAAGTTCTTTTTATACAAGGTAAAAAAGGGAGAAACTTTTCGATCAATAGCTGCATCATACAGCCTCAGTGCACGGTTCTTAGCAGATTATAACAACCTTGAATATTATGAAGGTAAACTAACGGCAAAAACTTTGCGGATTCCAAAAGAAGCGATACCTAAAAAGGCGGTCCAGGTTCAGGATACCGCACCAACAACTTCAATAGCTGCAGATACAACACCGCAAGTTCCTGTACCTGTTGTTGCAAAAAGCGATACAAGTACAACTCCTTCAAAGTACTCTACTTCTTCAGATACAACAGCAGCAATTAAACCGGTGGAAAATAAAACCGTTACTTCAAAACTCACCAAAAATCTTCCTGTAATAATTTACCTGAGCGCAAGTTTAATTTTACTTGTTATCGCGATTGTTTATTACAGGTTTGTGAATAGAAAATAGAGATGGTTTATTACCTGCTCAGGTTTTTCATATTCATTATTCTCTGGTAAGAAGCATTGATGTCTTTTTCAAAAACCCTGTTCTCTTTTATCAACTCAAAAACGATGCTGATAATATCAGAAGCCGATGTAGGTGTTTTGCCAAAAGTGTTTCCTGAAAACAACATTACATCTACTCCCGCATTAATCGACATTTCAATTGTTTCTTTCAAACTGTATTCGTCACTGATGGCTTTCATATGCATATCATCCGAAAAAACGACTCCTTTAAACTTTAGCCTTTTACGTAACAGATCAGTTATTACTTTTCTTGATAAGGTTGCCGGTTTCTTGCTGTTGTCTAAAGTTGCATTTACAATATGTGCTGTCATAACGCCTTTGACAATCCCCATCTTTATTAAGTCTTTGTACGGCTTTAGTTCTTCCTTCTTCCATGTTTTACTTACATCTGTTACACCAAGGTGAGAGTCTTCTGTTGAACTTCCGTGTCCCGGAAAATGTTTTACAACAGTATTTACATTGAAATAATTATGAGATAAAATAACTTGTTTACCATGTTTTATAATCTTATCGGTGTTATTTGAATAGGTACGTTCACGTGAACCAAGAACAGGATTGGTCGCAGAATAAATATCCAATACAGGAGCAAAGTTTATATTGATGCCCAACCGCGATAATGTGTAGGCTGTATTATCTGCGTAATGTCTGGTGGTATCAAGGTTGTCAATACGCCCAATGTATTCAGCAGATGGCATTGGAGGAAAACCATATTTCGTTTTCAGGCGGTTTACCAATCCACCCTCTTGTGTTATAGAAACAAACAATGGTGTTGGAGATGCAGATTGGTAAGTACTTATAAGTTTTCGTAAGTTTTCCGCTGAATTACTTGCAGTCAGATGTCGTTCATACATGGTGATTCCACCTACTTTCCCATTCCTGATGTCTTTGTAAAAAATGCTATTGGTGTCTACCATATTATCCGGCAAACCAATCATAATCATTTGCCCTATTTTTTCTTCAAGAGTTACTTTTTGGCTGAAGATATTTGATGACAATAAGCAGAAAAATAATAACAGTTTTAGTTGTTTCACCATTAAGGATAATTTGCAACAAAGTAAGTGATGTTTGTCAGATGTATCTATCTTTTCAAGCTGAACATTTTTTAATTTACTATTTTTAAAAAACCATTACCTAACTAAAAAGTTGCCATGTCTCATAAACTCCTGCTGTCAGCAATAATTCTTTGCTCCCTACTATTTGCGTGTAAAACTTCAAAGCCGGTTGCGAGTCAACAAGCAATATCGTCAACACCAAAAGCAGCAAGAGAATTCCGGGCTGCGTGGGTTGCAACAGTATCAAATATTAACTGGCCAAGTAAGCCGGGATTAAGTACTGCCGAGCAACAACGTGAGGCAATTGCTTTACTTGATTTTTTAAAAGATCACAATTTTAATGCAGTCATTTTCCAGGTACGTCCACAAACAGATGCCTTATATAAAAGTAATCTTGAGCCATGGTCTTATTATTTAACTGGTGAAGTAGGTAAAGCTCCCGATCCATTTTATGATCCACTTGAATTCTGGACTACAGCAGCTCATGAACGTGGAATCGAGATGCATGTTTGGCTAAACCCGTACAGATCGCATCATAAAGATGGTGGTAAACTGAGCGAGAAATCATTCGTAAAAACGAGGCCTGAGTTATCAGTCTTTCTTAAAGAAGGTTATTGGTGGATGGATCCTGCAAAAAAAGAAACACAGGATCATTCGCATGCGGTAGTTATGGATCTTGTAAGACGTTATAATATTGATGGTGTACATTTCGATGATTATTTTTATCCATATACATCTTACAACCTTAACGAAGATTTTCCTGACCATGAAACATGGGCGGCATACCAGAAAGGTGGCGGCAAACTAACGAGGGGGGATTGGAGGCGTGATGCTGTCAACCAGTTTATTTCTCGTGTTTATAAAAGCATTAAAGCTGAAAAGCCTTATGTGAAATTTGGCTTAAGCCCCTTCGGTATATGGCGTCCCGGCTATCCTGAATCTGTTGAAGGATTAGACCAGTATGATAAGCTATATGCTGATGCAAAATTATGGTTGAACAAAGGATGGATAGATTATTTTGCTCCACAGTTATATTGGCCAATAAATCGTCCTGCTCAAAGTTTTCCGGTATTGCTTGGCTGGTGGGCACAGGAAAATACAATGAAGAGACATTTATGGCCAGGCATAAATGTTGGACGTGATACAGGTTACAGGACAGTAAATGAAACAGTAAATCAAATCATGACATCTCGTGGGATGTTACCAGAAAGTAAAGGTGTTATACATTGGAGCATTTCTTCTGTGGTTAAAAATACAGTCCTCTCGAAGACATTGATTGAAGGGACTTATAAAAAGCAAGCATTGGTTCCAGCAAGCCCATGGCTGGATTACATAGCACCCAAAGCACCACAAATAAAAACCACTTTGATAAATGATTCTCTACAAGTAAGCTGGGAACATACAGACGAAACAGATGTATTCAGGTGGATAGTTTATTATAAGCATGGAAATACTTGGAATTACAGAATACTAAATCGGCAAGACCGGTTCCTAAGGCTTAACACTACGGCTGGTACGGCAGCACAAAAGGTTTCTTTAAATAAGATTGCGGTTACCGCAGTTGATAGGGTAGGTAATGAAAGTGTGTTTAAAGAAGTTGCGGTGAAGTAAAATGAAACTTCTCAGTCATGCTGAACTTGTTTCAGCATCTCCTGGCAAACAATTTTGAAGCACACCAAGAGATCCTAAAATGAATTCAGGATGGCGGCGAGAGTCTTTGGGTATCTCAGAAGTCCTTTTATTGTCCTATCTCAAAAACCCAAAATCAACAACACGCCTCAGGTATTTTCTATCCTGTATAACCCAGGTTGCCTCGTAGCTTCCGCCAGCTTCTTGCTTTAGCATGTAAATATATATTTTACGTCCATCTGCAGATAAGTACACTTTGTTATTCGACTTTATAACTCCACCTTCTTTAAAAGAAAATATAGGATTATAAAGATCAAAGAAAGCAGTTTGAGGAATAACAATTGTGTCCCTGTCTATTATCACAGATATATTTTCAATAGTGGTTTTTGGAACCTTTCCATAATCACCAAAGTATGGCTTGTTATTAATCTTCACCAGGTGCTTTTTTTCAGTATCAAAATAACCAAGCTTATGTTTAGACGGATCAAAAGTACCACCTGTAATATTTACCTGGATATTGTTTTCTTCAAAAGAAATAAAGTTGCTGCCTGCTTTACTTATGGGAATTGTTTTTAAAGGAAGTTTCCCCACACTTTCATCAATGCCGGCCATGCTGTAAGATGCAACATCACTACGTATGTCTTTTTCCTGTATACGCGTAAAAAGTTCTTTTTTGCTTCTATAATCAGGAAAATCGCCGTTTTGAGCAATGCAAAATTTAGAAGTCACCACAAACAAAAACAAGTAAATAATTCGCATAAAAAAACAATTAAAAATGAGTAACGCAAACTACTCACTTTAATTGTTTATCATTTTGTTAGGCAACATGGATATACTCAAATCTATGTTAATAATTAGCTTGGTCAATACACTAAAGTAGCAATTAAAGCAAAAGATAATTAGCTGGGCTGGCACAAATTTTTTACCCCCATAAAAAACAATTTACAATGAGAAAAATATTTATACTTATACCGGTGGCAGCAATCATTGCATCTTGTGGCACGCCTAAATCAACACGCTCAGGCTCAGGTAGTAACGCAATGCGTACAGGAACAAGCGGGCAGTCTGAAGAAGTTACTGTAACAGGTACAGAAGTGCTACCCATATTGGGGAGAAACGAAAATGGCATCAGGGCAGATTTAGCAGGTACCTGGACGCTTCAATCATCACCAGGTGGTTCACTTGCTAACAACCAAACACCCCCTACAGGTATAGAAACACGTAACGATACAACCACAAGAACTGAGACAGTTAATGGGACAACACGAACTACTACGAACGTGGACATCACAAGAGAAAAAGAAGCAAGGATAACACCACCACAAAGTTCAAACCCAAACATGCATGTGCCCGAGGCGCCAAGCATTAGGTTTTTTGGATCTAATGAAACAGTTTCAGGTTTTACAGGATGTAATAAATTTTCGGGTCGTTTTACTCAAACAGGAAGAAACTCTATAAGCTTTCAAAATGTGAACCCATCAACAAAAATGGTTTGTATAGGAAGCTATGATGAAAACGCATTTATGAGCCTTCTACGCCGTGTAAATTCATTCAGGTCAACAGGAGGACGAATGGAATTGATGGATGGAAATGATGTGTTACTTGTTTTCTCGAGGAAGTAATCAAAAACTAAATAGTATTTAACGTTCGAAGTTATACTTCGGACGTTTTTTGTTGTGGTCAATTGAACTAATTCAGAATGTCTGTTGCGCAGTTATTAAGTGCAAATACCTGGAATTAGAAAGCCCTAATTGTACTGAATGGCATTCCTGCTAACAACAGATTTAGGGACATGCATTTTACCTGGATTGTTGATTTCTATAAACTGCAGTCTTGCCTTATCACTTATTTGCAACAACCTGTTTAAAAGATGTATAAGATCAATCTCTCTATTCTCCTCGCAACTATTTAGCAAGTAGTTAATTTCTTGTTGCATAGCAGTTTCAAATTTTGCCGACATTGCTTCATACTCACCTTTACTTAATGCTATTGGTTGTACAGCTGAATATGTGCAAATTAAATAACTGCATCTTGCTTTAAAATAGCCTTCAATATTTTCAAGTGTTTCCATGTGGATTAATTTTTATATAATAAGTCTTTAACGGGAAAAGATTCCGGTTATTGTATAAGCTTTGTTTGTTTTTGAGTTGAGGGTTTCACTGTTTACTCTCACAAAATGTATTTATTTGTTTGTTGAAGACTTACTTAAAGCCTATATCTTTAAAAGATATCGGACGTACAAAGCCTAATACATAATCTTCAATTTGAAGTAGATGTATATGAAGATAGCAGAACTACTAAATGATAAGACACTTAAACCAAAAGTAAAAACAGAAACGTTAAGCCACTGGTTACTTGACAACAAGCTCAGTATAGATGAATTATTAGTATTTGCTGACACCGCAAAAGATTCACCAAAAGCGACTTGTATCGAAGCCATAGAATTTGCTACCAGGCACGACCGGAAAATTGTAGATGAAACGTGTTTTCATTTTGTATCACAGACCTTAACAGCTAAGGCGCCAAGGGTAAAATGGGAGTCTGCAAGGGTCATAGGTAACGTTGCTCATTTAT
>DASVST010000368.1:0-3151 GCA_036387965.1 Segetibacter sp.
CTTTACCAGGGCGACAAGAAGCCAAATAGGTATTTCAAAGAACATTGCTAAACGCTATTTATCTAATACTTGGAATATGTACAATCAAATCTGAAGAAAAGTATTTATTTTAAAATGCTTTTGATTCTTTGAGAAATGGAATCTGCATAATATTGTGGTCAACAGATGTGGCATTCTTTAATTTCTAAGAATTCCTTTGGGGCATTGGCTCTATTAAATATTTTCTTCCCCATTCTAAATGGGATCACTTTATCTTCAATACTGTGAGTAATTAACGTAGGTTTCGAATAGTTTTCAATGGATTCATAAAGAGAAAATTATTATCCCTGAGAGTTTGATCTATTCTTTTTCCTTTATTCCTATAGCTCTAAAAAACCCTTCTTTGAATTGTGTCCCAATAGGTATTTCGAAGTTATTTATGGTTACGTAATTAGGAGTAATAGCAGCAATATGTTTTTTGGATACTAAAAACGAACGATGTATTTGTATAAACTCTCCACCCGCTTCCGATAGTAACGTTTCAAATTTTGATAGAGAAACAAGGGGCATTAGTTTCTGGTTGTTCTTGAATACTACCATAGTGTAATTCTTTCTTGCTTCGCAATACAAAATATCTTCTATTAGTACAGGATAACTTTTCCCTTCGGATTTTATAAAAAAGTCCGGCCTTTTTTCGTTGGCAATTTCGTTAGTGCTTTTGTAAGAGTTTCTAATAACATCCACAGCTTTATACACTGCTTTTGTAAAACGTTCAAACGAAAAAGGTTTTAGCAAATAGTCAACAGCATTCAATTCGTAACTTTCAACAGCATATTCTGCATAGGCTGTAGTAAAAATAACCGGCTGTTGTGGTTGTACTATTTTTACCAGTTGTAAGCCGGACAGGTTCGGCATATTGATATCCAGAAAAATGATATTGATATTGCTATGCGTTCTTAAATAATCTATTGCGTTCAGTGCATTTATACTTTCTGCCGCCAATGATAGGAATGGTAATTGCTCTATATAGTTACTAATGATCTTACGTGCAATGGGTTCATCATCCACGATCAAACAATTATATTTTTCAACCTCCATTATTATGTATTAAGGCTTTAACTAATTGCAGCCGTAAGGTAACTGAATAGAAAATTTCATCTTTGCTAATTATTAACTCATGCTGTTGATTCGGATAAAGTAAATCCAACCTTCGTTTAACATTGATCAAACCAATTCCATTTGTTGATGCTTTATTTTCTTTATCATAATTATTCTTTATGGTTATACTAAACCAATCATTTTCGAGCATTGTTTTAATGTAAATGTTTACCGCTGCTGATTGAACAAGTTTAGAATGCTTGAAGGCATTCTCCATAAATACAATTAAAACTAATGGTGCAATTTGATATGGCGTCTCTTCAGGAATTGTGTTATGAAATTGTAATTTTAAATTGTCTTCCAGGCGCACACTCTCCAGGTTAATGTAGCTTTTTAATACACAAATTTCGTCGCTTACCGGTATTAATGGCTTTTGTGTTTCGTATAAGGAGTGTCTTAGTAAATCAGATAATCGCAGCATCAGGTCAGGTAATTTATCTGATTTTTCTACCGCAAGCCCGTATAGATTATTAAGAGTATTGAAAAGAAAATGAGGGGCGATCTGCGATTTTAAATTATTGATTTCAGCCGTTAGTTGTTGTTCTTTTTTTTCTGCTTCAAATTCTTGTGAAATGTATCCATCCTTAAAGTATTTGCACGTGGTAATAAATAAAAAGTAAACAAGTACAACGGTTAGGCTGTTTAAAAACAAATCAGTAAAAGTATACCGGAACGCAGGCTCGTTTTTTAAATAAGAAACTTGAAAAACGATTCTTACGGTTAGGTACAGAATCCAGCTACCATAACCTACTAAAAAATAAGTGATGTACTTCTTTGTTACAAACAAGCGCTTGTATAGCCATATAGTAAAGTAGGTAATGCCGGCAAAGATTATCTCTGAAACCAACATATATTCCAGGAAGGTTTTAGTATAATACTTTATGGTAACGTGGTATGGCGAAAACCTGAATAAACCATATCCCATCCAAAAAACCAAATGCCAGGGCCATCGGTTGTACAGGAGCAAGGTTTTCCAATTAATAGTTATTCCCAAAGCTGGCTATCATTTATTCAAATATAGCCGTTAAACTATTTTATCTATCAAAGTATATGTCCTTAAAAAGCTCATTTCGTCCTGTTTAATATTGGGGTTTGTCCGCAAATGAAAGTGTTTGTACAATGTTTTTTTTGTTCGTCCATTTCTAAAAAAAGAAATACTGTGTTGTAATACTTTACAGCAAGTAAACTTATGAACCATCACCAATTTTGGTTCGTACACCGATAACATCAACCAGTTTGATCTATGATATTTAGTATCTCTGAAATGTTTTCTGTAAAACAATTATTATCAAGTCGTAATGAGACTGCCTTCTGCAAGTTATACAACTTGCATACGCCGGCAGTTTTTGGACTCGCTATGCAACTTACAGCAGGTGATAAGCTGACTGCTGAGGAGATGGTGAAAAACACCTGGATTGCAGCTGTAAAAAACATAGCATCAGTATCTTGGAAATCGCAGCTACGAACTTTGCTAATTAAAACGCTGATTAATTTCAGTAGGGAGTATTATCACAAACAGAAATATTACATGTTAATTCATGATGACTTTAGTGAGAGGCTTGCAAACAGAACTTCAGATTTCAAAGGTTTAGGTGAGAGGATGGATATTGAAAGTACTTTTAGCTTTTTACCAATTGGGTATCGACATGTATTTGTTCTGCACGATATAATCGGCTACAAGCATCCACAGATTAGTGGGTTGCTAAAACTAACCGAAGGCACAAGCAGAAGCCAGCTTTTCAAGGTTCGAAAAATATTACGACAGATACTACACCTTTCTCTTTTAAGTGAGGTTAATCAATATGCGGAGTGGAACGAAAGTGAAAAGAAGACGTTTAAGACTGTTTATAATAATGTTGTTCCGTCTCAAGAATTAAGACAGGAAGTGGTAAAGGAATTGAAGGATATGGAACTTATCAATACTGAAGATCCAGCATTTTCATGGATGAGATTTCCTGCACATGCTGTACGATCCACCTGATTTTTCCGACTGTCTAAAAAGTATAATTGAAAA
>DASVST010000369.1:0-2477 GCA_036387965.1 Segetibacter sp.
TCCGGTGATCATAATGTTTCAAAGTACAAGGCAAAATTGCATTGGTATGGAAGCTTTAATATTCTTGACCAATATGTACCTGATCAACGTCGCATACAATATAACCAGGATCCATCTGACGTAAATAATCCATACTTGTTATTAGTATCTGCTTCCAAAACTTCGCAGAAGTCAGGCAGCCGCTATTATGGCTTTTTAAGTGATTACATTTATAATGCCGGAGGCGATGTAACTAAATCGTTTATTGTAGGTGGATTGAGTCAAACCTTTAAGGGTGGATACTTCTTCCAGGTAAAAGACAGGCTGTTTGATTCTCGTCCTTTTGCCGTTTACCTGCCTGGCGACAACTCATCGTTGAGAGCTTTACCTGCAGATAAAGTATTTGCACCTGAAAATTTCGGTACTGGCTTCGACAACAAGTTTGCCTTTAATGAAATATTTGGTGATCAATATCGCTACATGGCTAACACAATATTGAACGCCGGGTTTGTTCAATTCGATAACCAGTTTTCACAAAGGTTGAGAGCAACATGGGGATTAAGAATTGAAGACTTTGACCAGCTAATTGGAAGTGTACGTCAAAAAGATCCTCGTCATGTACATAGCAGGGTAACCGACTACCTGCCGGGCATCAACCTTACTTACAAAGTCAATAATCAGACGAACATAAGGTTGTCAGGATCACAAACTGTTATTCGCCCTGAGTTCAGAGAATTGAGTGATTTTGCTTTCTTCGACTTTGATCTTGGCGCAACTGTTACAGGTAATAAATCGTTGGTTCGCACCAAAGTAAGCAATGCAGATCTGCGTTATGAGTACTATCCACGTGCCGGAGAATTGTTTACTGTTGGTGTTTTTTACAAGTACTTTAAAAATCCGATCGAACTATACTTTAACCAAAGCGGTGCGGGAAGCTCAAGCACATTCAACTATATAAATGCTGATGAAGCACAGGGTTTCGGTGCTGAATTCGAGTTTAGAAAGAAGCTTGACTTTACACAAGCTTTGAGAAACTTCACCTTCCAAACAAACCTTTCTTACATATACAACAGGGTTAAAACAGATAGTTTCAAATTAGAAAGACCAATGCAAGGTCAAAGCCCTTATGTGTTGAACGCATCCTTGCAATATGATGTTGAAAAGCTGGGGCTAAACACAACAATTCTTTATAACCAGATTGGTGATCGTATCCTTTATGTAGGTGGAAATGATTATCCTCCTGTGTGGGAAGCAACACGTCCCTTGATTGATTTGCAGGTGGCAAAAAAGGTATTGAAGAAGAGGGGAGAAGTAAAGCTGAACTATTCAGATATCTTAAACCAGGTGGCTAATTATTATCATGATCTGAACGACGATAAAAAGTATAACAAGGCAACCGATGCACTTGCTATAAAGCGCAGGTATGGTTCAAACATCAGTCTTTCCTTTTCTTATTACATTAGGTAATAAATAGATAAATAACAAAAAAGCTGAGTAAAGAAATTTAGTACAAGTGTGATCCTTTTCTTTCCTTTCACTGGAAGAAAAGAAAAGGACAATCAAATGACTGCAACGGACGCTGAATAGAATTACAAATCCTGACTACAAAACATAAATATAAATAGTATGAAAAAGATGTTTCTTGTTTTTATGGCTGCTGGCTTAATAGCAACCGGTTGTCGCAAGATCGAAGTTGATGGTCCACCGGCAGAAACTACCACGCCGGTCACTTCAGAAAACGTAATCCTGGAAGGACGGATCTCTCAGAACAGAACTTTAAAAGCACAGTTTACTTACAAACTTCGGGGTTTAGTGTATGTAACGAATGGCGCAGTTCTTACACTAGAACCAGGTACCAAAATAGTTGGTGAAAACGGACGCAACGGCGGACTTGTTGTAACACGTAATGCAAAAATAAGTGCAGATGGTACCAGCGATAAACCAATTGTTTTTACATCAGAATCAGCTACGCCACAGCGGGGTGATTGGGCCGGATTGGTGATATTAGGCAATGCTCCTGTAAACACTTCTTTTAACGGTCAACAAGGTGTAGGTGAAATTGAAGGTGGAATAAATAACAGTGAAGGATTAGGATTGTACGGTGGCACAAACCCAGCCGATAACAGCGGTGTTTTACGTTATGTACGTGTTGAATATGCAGGCTATGCTTTCTTACCGGACAAAGAAATTAACTCTGTAACATTTGGTGGAGTTGGTAATCAAACCATCGTAGATTATGTGCAGGTTTCTTATGCGAATGATGATTCGTTCGAGTGGTTTGGAGGAACCGTGAATGCTAAACATCTTATATCGTTCAGGGCTTTAGATGATGATTTTGATACTGATAATGGTTATGCCGGAAAAGTACAGTTCGGCATTGTTCTAAGGGACTCTGCTATAGCTGATATTTCTAAAAGTGAAGCTATGGAAAGTGATAATGATGCAAATGGAAGTTCAGCCACACCACAAACATCAGCAGTGTTTAGCAATATGACTCT
>DASVST010000370.1:0-2361 GCA_036387965.1 Segetibacter sp.
GCAAATCCATAGGACAAGCTGATGCTCGTAACTATGAAACTGGTCAACAAAAAGCAGCATTTATTAGCCGCCTTTTAGAATATAACCTTACTCCTGATTACAAAACTAAGCAGAACCAGATCCTAAACACCATAACGAAGAAAGAGATTGATGCAATAGCAAAAAAACACATTGATGTAAATAAGATGAATATTTTAGTTGTTGGTGATAAGGCAAAAATCTTACCCGGGCTTCAAAAGCTTGGATACGAAATAGTGGAGTTAGACGCGGATGGAAATCTGAAGAAGAATAATCAATTTTAGTTCAAAGTAAGTTTAAAGAAAAAAGACGGTCTTTATGACCGTCTTTTTTCTTTACTGTGTTTAATATTTAATCTTTTAATCTTTTCTCTCGGCAAGCCAAGCTGCTAATTCTTTCTTAAGTGCCACCCCCATTTTTTTCTGGCTTATAGGATTTAACAATGTTTCCCTGCTGACTGCATTGTCCCCAACCTCAAGGAGTACACGATATGGTGCAGTATTTATATTTTCATCAAGACTATAAAAGCCCCGTTTACCGGTAGCCTGGCAGCGATAATCATTTCTACCGGTTGTACTGTCAAGTAGCACGCCACGATTCTCAAGTGTTGTTACAGAAGAAATCGCTTTAATTAATCTTGCAGCTAATTCACGATTCTCTTGTTCGTGCTTATCGCCATAATGGATATAACCCCAGACCGCATTTCTATTTGTGCCACCGTTATTGTGAACTGAAATAAATACATACGGCTTTTTCTTGTTCGATTCCTTCAACTCGTATGCATAGCCTGATAATTTCCCTTCAACAATTTCCGAAGTATGTGCTATCACAGTATTACTTCCAACATTAGCATGGTGTAAGTTCTCTTTGCCTAAGCTCCAAACCTTGTATTCCTTTAGGTTTGGTTTTGCTTCCATTGCTGCCTCAACTATTCCATTGCATACGGCTGCTTCGCTAAAGTCTTTACCGGTGTCTGTTTGATGGGATGGCTGCCACACAATAACATGCTTCTTTCGTTTAGCATAATGCTCAAACGATTGAGTGGTGATGAAAGTAAAGGCTAGAATTAAGAACGTTGATTTTCTCATAGCAATAAAGTTTTGTATTTCATAATTAAAGTGCCATTTAAAGGTATATAGAATTACACCGCTATAAATTATCTTGCATACAGCCAACGAATAAAACTCATCAATAATACTTACACAATGCTGAAAATCCGCAACTCCTTTCTTACACTGTTATTTTGCACTTCATTCACCAGCTCATTTTCTCAAGACAAGAAAAAGTGGGATGTAAACAACCCCGGAGGAAACTACAAAGACGTAAGCTTTACCACTAATGAAGGTACATGGATGAATGTTGATGTTTCGCCTGATGGAAAAGAGATAATCTTTGATCTGCTTGGTGACATCTACTCAATGCCCATAAACGGTGGCGAAGCAAAAGTTTTGAGGCAAGGATTGGCGTTTGAAGTACAGCCACGTTTTTCACCGGATGGCAAAAAGATATTGTTCACTTCCGATGCCGGTGGCGGTGATAATATTTGGGTGATGAACAGGGATGGAAGTAATGCAAAACAAATCACGAAAGAAACTTTTCGCTTGTTGAATAATGGTGCATGGTCACCAGACGGACAGTACATTGTTGCACGTAAACATTTTACTTCGGGTCGTTCTTTAGGTGCGGGAGAAATCTGGATGTATCACATAAGTGGAGGCAACGGTTTACAATTAACAGTTAGAAAAAATGATCAGCAGGATGTCAATGAACCCATTGTTTCTCCTGATGGACGTTATGTATACTTCAGTGAAGATCTTTACCCTGGCGGAGCCTTTCAATATAACAAAGATCCTAACAACCAGATCTTCGCGATACGCAGATTCGATAAAGAAAAAGGAACGATTGATAATATCACCGGCGGTCCCGGCGGCGCTGTACGTCCGCAATTATCAAGAGATGGAAAGACACTTGCCTTCATCAGAAGAGTACGAACGAAGTCTGTTTTATACCTGCGCAACTTAGAAACAGGAGAAGAGCATCCTGTTTATGATAAACTATCAAAAGACCAACAAGAGGCATGGACGATTTTCGGAAGCTTTACAGGTTATGCATGGACACCTGATGACAAAAATATCATCATGTGGAGCAATGGAAAGATCAATAAAATTGACATTAGTAAACCGAATTCTTCCGTTGAAATTCCATTCACTGCAAGAGTCAATCAGAAGGTTGCAGATGTTGTTCGTTTTAAGCAAAACATCAATCCAGATGAGTTCAATGTAAATGTAATTCGCCAGGCAGTTACTTCGCCGGATGGTAAATGGCTTGTATTTAACGCACTAG
>DASVST010000371.1:0-2629 GCA_036387965.1 Segetibacter sp.
CTCTGCTTAATTATGCAAGTGTGGGATATTTGGCTTCGGAGGCTCATGGATTGAAAACTGCTTTGGCTGCTTCATTTGTGGTAGGTCTCTATGATGCAATTATTGGTGTTTGGCTTGCCTTGAAACTGAAAGCAAATTACGGGTTCGATGAAGAAGAAGAGAAGTTTGCATCTCATCCCATCGTGATGTTGTTTCTTGTGGGTATTGCTGTGTTATTCGGATTTTTAGGGCATTTACTTGCCTAGTAGCTACTCAACATTTTACTTACTTCAGGATATTACCTGCTTCAAAGATAAATCACTTGCTGACTTAGATAACCTTACCGACCCTGATGTATTGGCGGAGGAGATAGCAGAGAATTTGAAGAGTGAGATGGGGAGTTTTAGGAAGGTGTTGAGGTAGTGGAAATTAGGAACTCAAATGTGATACTTTGAAGATGAGCTTACAGAAGCTTCTTAGTATCTACCTCTCCTTCAAGAGCAATGTTGATTTTCTTTCAATATTTCAATTTATTAATTGACCGAAAATAAAGAACAAATAAAGGAGTGTTGAGGAATAAATTAAAAGGGGCACTTGAAATTGCTTGTGTTTATTCATCCTTTATAAGTGCATTTTCCAATTCACTAATTTCAGGCAATTGTGACTTAAGCTGTTCGGGAATAGCTTTACTTATTTGATAATCTGATATCCCGATGGGGTGATTATAACCCTTTAGTGCATATTCTGCCAGCACCTCATTTTTTCCTTTGCATAGCAACAAGCCAATGGTATCTTGATCATTTTGACCCTTCAACTTATCGTTCACCACATTCACATAAAAGTTAAGCTGCCCGGCATCACCTGGTTCAAATGGCCTCGCTTTTAATTCTACTACTACATATGCATGAAGACGAGTATGATAAAATAGTAAATCAACAAAAAAATCTGTCTCCCCTATTTCAAAGTGAACTTGTCTTCCTATAAATGCAAAGCCTTGTCCCAACTCCAGTAAAAACTTTGTGATTTGGCTGCTTAGTTGCTCTTCTATGTTTCTTTCGTCTGCTTTTTCTTTTGCTTGTACAAAGTCAAAGATGTAGGGATCTTTCAAAAGATAATTATCGAAGTCTGTTTGTGGCGCCGGTAAGGTCCGTTCAAAGTTATTTACTTTTTTTGCTTTTACCTGACGGTTAAATAAACCACTCTCTCTATCTGAATGGATAAAACATTCCGGCTAATACCATGTTCAAGAGTGTGTAACATATACCAAAATCGCTGACCAATATTCGGTACTTTGTCTTTTAAAATCATGTGGTGAGACCAGGTTATTCTTGAGATAATTGACTCCAGAAAAATAGCTGCCCCTAATTCCGCAGCTACCGGTTGCGAAATTTCGTTTGGTTGACTTTCCATGTTTATCAATTTCGCAACAGCCTGCTGCGAAATTGACTTCATACTTTTAAATTCCTGTTCTAACTTAACAAATTGTTGCAGCACGTGTATAGCAATCGTCAGAAATCAATTAGCGCTTTGGTATATTCAGCATGAGCAGATAATTCAAACCCAGCAAAATATTTTTGGGTAGTTAATATACTTGTATGTCCCAAAGTTTGACTGGCAAAAGCCAAGGGAGCGCCACTTAAAACCACGCATTAAATGCAGTACTCTTCTTTCGACGCACATCCACTTATTTAATCCGTATCCTTATGGGACCCACCACTTCCCTTCCCGCAACTTCCTTTCCTTTTTGCAGAATCATAATCTTGCCGGCATCTCTTAGTTCAAAAGCTATTTTCCGTACTTGGTGCATGTAATTACGCCAATTGTTTGCACTTAAGTGCCGCGCTACTTCTGATGGGCAAATCGTTTTGTCTTTGCCTCGCGCAGTGGCTAAGGTTAGTATTGTTTGTGCAATTTCCATTATAGCTCTATTAAATAGCCCCTATATTTCTCTCTGTTTAAATGCGTAATTACCTAATAAAAACACCACTGATGTTAAGCGTTGAATACAGCTATAAAAGTACAAGTGAGTGACACAACCGGAGCTAAATAGTAGTACAATGGCTAAGTACAAACCGGTTCTCACACTATATTGATAACTAAAAAGTATATTTTAAACGGGTAACAAGTGTAGCCTTGTTTCGCATCTATTTCCATTCTCCACGTTGTATTTTGGCCAGTATATTCGACCGCCTGTTTTTATAGGCATGTATGCCTGCAGCAACGAGTAAAATTAATGAAGCAATAATCGCAGCTACCGAAACATTGTGGTGCAATTGCCATTGTTTTACGGCAATGGCAATAAAAGCCCAAACTCCTACCAACGCGGCTTCTCTTAAGTTGCGGTTTTTAAGCAAAACAAGAAAAATAATGCATGCGATGGCAATCATAATAATTGTCCATAATTCTTCGCCGATCGCTCCACCACGATAACCTGTTGATACTAACCATGCGGCAACACAGGCAATGGTCGCCACTGTTATCCATCCTAAATAAAAAACAATTGGCCACCAAACAAATACGATTGTTTGTACGGGTTCATCATCCAGTTCCAGACGAAGACGGATGGTGAGCATACAGAGACTAAGTAACAGCAGCACAATAACGATTACTGAAAGTGCCAGCCACTCGTTAAGCCAGCAAAAAAGCCAAA
>DASVST010000372.1:0-7293 GCA_036387965.1 Segetibacter sp.
AAATTTATATTACATAAATTCTGTTTCGGAAACTGACCGAAACAAACAGCTCCCTAAAAACAAATTATTACCTCTTGCAGGTACATATGGAGGGCTCATAATTTACTTGGACAAAAACAAACTTTATTGTAAAAACAATTATAAGGGTGGTACAGTTTCAGAACTAAAGTATATATCCAACAATTTATTTGTACTCGATAAAGATGCACAAATAGAATTTCTTAAGGACAGTCAGGGTAATTACCCAGGTATAAAAATATTGGTGGAAGATGGAAATGTTTTTGAAAAGAAAAAGAGTAAAAAACACACATCAAAATAGAATATTTCGTTTGGTATGCATTGCCATTTTATTACAAGTTTATCTTGATCCCGAAGAGTAAAGGCAACAGAGCATTTGCTGTATCTATAAATCCACCCAATGTCGTTTAGAAGGTCATGCTTAAAAAAATTAAATAGAAAAGTGCTGATGAAATTGTTCCTTTATTTATCAGCACCCTACAACCCCAACTATTATGACTGAATATATCAACAAATTCTGCCTGCTAATATTAATTCTTACAACCAGTACAGCAATACATGCACAGGATAGTATAGATGTTTTTGTAAAAGCTCAAATGCAGAAGAGAAAAATACCGGGCTTGCAATTAGCTATAGTTAAAGAAGGAAAGATTATTAAAACTGGAAATTATGGATTAGCAAATGTGCAGGATTCGATTGCTGTAACCGGCACCACATTATTTACGATCAATTCAATTACAAAAGCATTTACCGGTGTAGCAATAATGCAATTAGTTGAAGCAGGAAAGCTTGAGCTGTCATCACCCATCTCAAGCTTTCTTACTGACCTGCCCGCGGCATGGAAGGCAGTGACCATACAACAATTGTTATCTCACACCTCAGGCATCCCCAATATAGTAGATGAAGAGGAGGCTGTTTTAATAGCTTCAACTTTAGAGGAATCATGGAAGAGGGTGTTAGCGTCACCTATGGATTTTAGACCTGGAGAAAAGTTCAGCTATAACCAGACTAACTACCTTTTACTTGGACGCATTATTGATAAGTTAAGCGGCATGCCTTTCACTCAGTTTATTCTAAATAAACAGTTACAGAAAGCCGGAATGACGAATACTATACGAGCGGGCTTTGGTGCCGAAAAAGATGTAATATCAGGTGCTGCAAGGTCTTACCGCTATACGCAAGGAAAACTTGCAAATATGTACTTTTCATTCCCTCCGCCGTTGCAAACTGCCGCTGGCATGAGCTCAACTGCGCTAGAATTAGCCCAATGGATAATAGCCTTGCAAAGCAACTTGTTTTTAACCAGGACGAGTTTAAACTCGCTATGGAGTCCGGCTTTGTTAAGCAATGGAAAAACAGGCGGCTTCAGTGGTTTATTAAATGGATATGCTGCAGGCTGGCCTGTTATTGCAAGAGCCGAACACCGCGCTGTTGCTCCTGTTGGTGGAGGACGCTCTGCAGTATTTGTTTACCCTGATGATTACCTTTCTGTTATCATACTTACCAATCTTTCGGGCGGCTCACCCGATGCTTTTATTGACGAAATCGCAGGATTCTATATTCCCGATATGAAAGAAGCAAATGGCTTTGGGCTTTCACTTCCTGCGAAAGCACTCAGAAGCGAATTAGAAAAAATCGGTTATAGAAATGCAGTTGAAGAAGCAAAACGGTTGAAAACAAGAAATGCTGCCTTCACCCTAACAGAGAAAGAAGTAAATACCTGGGGATATAAACTCATCAACCAAAAAAGGATTAAAGATGCACTTGAAATATTTAAGTTAAACGTTTACTTATATCCTGCAAGTGCTAACGCGTTTGATAGCCTGGCAGAAACTTTTGCAGAGATGGGAGAAGTAGATCTTGCAGTCAAAAATTATGAAAAGGCAGTAAAATTAGAACCCGGTAATCGAAATGCAGCTGAACAGATAAAGAAGCTAAAATCTATAAAGTAAATCCGGGTTGAAGCTGGCCGTAAAAACAATAGCTCTTAACATCTGAGATCTAAACCTGCAATTCTATAAAAGTTATTTTACCAGGTCAGCTATTTGCTTCTCAAAAACTCCTGTTGATTTTGCAAAACTTGCATCTACTTCCTGTAAGCCCATTTTATATGCTGTGAATTGTCTTTTAAGATTTACAAGATTTACGCTAACGATGGTGCCCTTCCCTGATTCTTTTATTCTTATACTCCACTCTCCTAACACTTTGCCTGTGTAATACGATTCGAGCTTTTTTGTGTTTGGATTGTAAACTGCAGGCACAACAACCCATGCTGACTTGTTTACCAACTTGCCATCCTTATCTTCTATGGTTGTGCTAAACACTGCCTTTTCAGATATGATCAATCCGCTGCTTTTATCAATATTCTTAATGGATAAACGCTTATCAGAAAAAAAGTCAATGACCTTGTTCCAAACAACATCTTTACTGCTTGTTGACGTCGCCTGGAAAGGAGGATCTAAGTAATCGTTCTTTACCGGTCGCACCCTTGGCAGGCATGATGACAAAAGAATAATGAATAATATTACTAAGGTGTGTTTCATTTTAAATAGTTGTAACCGTATACATGCTCAACAATTTTGAAGAAGATACAAATTTTATGTTAGTGTAAAAATAGTCGCTACTTAGTTAAGGATGTCTATTATCTCCGTTGATGAACAAACATTTATTATACCAGGAAAGAGAGCGGCATAATCTTTGTTAACAAAACGCAAATTCAATTCTATGAAACTCAAAAGTTACATTCTTCTTTCTCTTTTTATTTTAGTTACTGTTTTAGCCTGTAGTAAAGATGATAGTACCCGAGGCACCACCTTTAAAGTAAAGTTGACTGATGCACCTTTTAATGCACAGCAAGTAAATGTTGATATAAAGGAAGTACGTGTAAATTTTGCAAACGATACTTTACCGTGGACAACGCTTCAAACTAATGCAAGAGTTTACAACCTGCTGACTTTGCAAAACGGTGTTGATACACTTCTTGCTACTTCAACAGTACCAGCGGGCACCGTTAAGCAAATCCGGTTTATATTAGGCACAAACAATACTATTATGATAGATAGTGTTGTATACCCGCTATCCGTAGCAGGTGGTGATGAGGGTGGATTAAAAATTAACCTGGATAAGAAATTAAGAGCCGGTATTGATAGTGTGCTAATTGATTTTGACGCCGCACTTTCTGTTATTAAAACCGGAAATGGGAAATATAAGTTGAAGCCTGTTTTAAAACTTAAAAAGTAATCTTACTTAGTCGCTGGTTTTTAGGTCATCATTTTTAATTCCTCTTTTCTTTCTAGAAATATCTTCTTGTAGTTTTCCGAACCTGTAATTGAATGCGAGGTTTAGCGAGCGAATCGTAAATTCTGATTGCTGTATTTGTTTAAATGTGGGATCTAATATTTTTCTGTAAATAAGCCGTTTTGTTTGAAACGGGTTATTTATTGTTAGGCCCAAACTTGCTTTTTTATTTTTCAAAAATTCTTTGGTAGCAGCAAAATTGTTTGAGATATATCCGGCCTGGCTCCCCTGGAATAATACTGAAGCAGAATTATAGTTTATGCTCGTGCTGGCTCTCCAGTTCTTCTCAAAACGATAGTTTATGTAAAGTAGGCCATCGAAAGTCAAGCCATCATTATTCTGTTTTTTACCGTTTAATACACTTGAATAGCTTAAATAATTAGTCGTGGTATTTACAGCAACATTTAGCTTTTTCACAAGCGTTACGTTAGAACTTAATGAAACACCAAAACTCCTATTTCGTCCAATGTTACCATAAGTGGTATAAGCAGTAGTGTCTTTGTTAAGAGCTGTAAAACGCTCTATTGAATTATTACTGAAGCTATAAAAAACATTACCATTTATACTTGCTGTTTTATAAAAAGTAAAATAAGCTATACTGAACTGATTGCTTATTGCCGGAGCTAAATCAGGATTACCAAAATAAATATTTCGAGGATCACTTATATCCACAAATGGATCAAGAAAATAAATGCTTGGACGTTCAATTCGTTGATTATATGCAAGGCTTACTGATCCATTTTCATCCAACTGTCGCGAAAGAGATATGCTGGGCAAAACATTCACATGTTGCTGCGAAGCTATTGTGCCCGATGTTTTAAAACTTGCATTTGTTTTTGTTGATTCTATTCTTGTTCCTGCT
This sequence comes from Segetibacter sp., assembly GCA_036387965.1. GTDB lineage: Bacteria > Bacteroidota > Bacteroidia > Chitinophagales > Chitinophagaceae > Segetibacter. Next base: position 4,178 of record DASVST010000372.1, read on the forward strand.
GTGATTGCCCAATCAGCGTATTTAGTAATAACCGAAATATATGCAGCATCAATAACTTGCTTATTATCGAAATTATTTCCTAATCGTTCATTAACTGCATACTTACCTGTAATTGTATCTTTTGTTGCGTACGAATAGTTGCTGTTGTTTTTGCGTACGATCGATTTCAATCCTATCTCTAGTATATTTTGTTTAACAGGCTGAACATAATCCGCCTGTAATGTTTGTTCTTTAAACGTATTTCCATTTTTTGAATAGCTATCATTTCTATAATAATTAACCAGTGGTATTTGTCTTATATCTGTTCTGCCACTGTTATTATTATTGCTCGATTTATAAGATAATGTTAGCAGCTTATCTGTACTTTTTTTAAACGAACGTTGATAATCAAATCCTATATCGGTACCTGACCAGTTATTTGTACTGGTGTTATTATTTTTATATGATTGTATTATACTTCGGTTTCTATTTTGCAGTTCAACATTTTGATTAAAACTTGAATTTCCATTACCATCATTCAAACTAAAGGCTGATGTAATTAAATTCAATGAATCAATATCATAACTAACATCTGCACTAAAAAAAGTTGAGGTGTTTTTACTATTATTCCTCCCAGATTGTTTTAGATAATTAAAGAAAGTTTTATCCTCTCTTGTAAATAAAGAAGTTGATGTTGGGCTGTGGTTTATACTATTTCCTAAGTTGATTGAAGTACCAAGCTTATCTTTTTTGGCAGTAACAAAACCGCCTACGTTTGGACCTTTTATATTATCGATAGCAGCAGTTACTGAGCCATTATATCCATCTATTCTTTTTTTATAAGTTATTATATTGATGATGCCGCCAATCCCTTCAGCCTCATACCTCGCCGGCGGATTAGAAATTACTTCAATTTTCATAATCAAATTAGCAGGCATTGTCTTAAAAACATCATTAGCATTGCGCACAAATAATGATGATGTTCTGCCATTAATTAGTACCCGATAATTTGTACTCCCATTTAATTGCAATTTATCATCACCATCTACAGTAAGCCTTGGCACTTTACGCATTATATCAAAAGCATTACTTGTTTTACTATCAGGATCGGCAAATACATTATAAATCACCTTTGTATTTTGATGTTCTACGAGCTGCTTTTTACCAGTTACAACAACATCTTTTAATTGATTTTGTATTCGCGTAAGCGAAACATTACCTATAAAAATAATTGAAGAAGTGAATGAAGGAAGTTGAATAATCTTTGGCTTATAGCCTACAGAAGTTATAGACAATTGAAATCGCTTGTAAGGAAGAGATGTAATTTCAAATGAACCATCATTATTAGAAATTGTGGTTCTAATATTTTGATTGCTTAAGGGATCAGTAACGATGATCGTGGCTGCGCTTAAACGATTTTTATTTGCAGAATCTATAACTACTCCCTTAATTATACCAACGAGTTGAGATTTATTTTGATTTTGAGCTATTGATGTAGTTGCTGAAAGCAATAACCAAATAGCAGCAGTTAACAGGGTATAATAATATCTATTAGATGATTTCAAAGTATACTAAAGATCGATAACAGAAAGAAAATTTATTAAATAAGTGAAATAAAAAAGTGCTTAGCAAGGGGAAATAAATTCCTTTACTAAGCACCTTCAAATATTAGTTGAACTAGTTGATCATCTTTCCGTTAACTGTAACTGTAGTATTTACAAAAGAAATATCAGTTACTCTTCCAGTCCACTTGCCATTAGGGCAAACACCTGGTTTTTGATCTAAAGTAGTTAAGCAAAAAGATACACTACCATTCTTGTCGGAGTAGAAAGTTTTTTCACGAGTAATTGTTTCAGTTCTTGACTGACCCGGAGCAATATTTCCTGCCGGGTTTGTACATTCTGTAGATATTGTTGCCGTGGTAGTTACTTTAATAACTATTCCTTTGTTGTTACCTAATCCGGCAACTTTACCACACACGGTTAAAGTAGTACCATTATCAGTAGTGGTTGGTCCATCTACATAATGCATGTTTTGTGCAGAAGCACCTAAAGTTGTAAGTAAAGCAATCGTCAATAATTGGAAAATCTTTTTCATAATAAATGTTTGTTTAGCTTTTAATAATTTTACATGGTTAAAAAATCGAACCAGTGTTATTTTCATATAGACTCTGCCAAACGATCAATGGTTGCACAGTATTTTTTTATATGTATTCTACAATACAAATAAGTTTTACACAGATATTAAGTTAAAGTGGAAGGCTTTGAAAGATGAATCTTTAAACAAAAGAATTGAGCATTTTTTGCTACAACCTCTCCACATCCTGACTTTGACGTAGTTGCGTTGCTAGGCCCTGCAGTAGAGATTACAGCAGCTGCAATCCTAAATTGAAGAAACTTGCCACAAGGGAGGTTTCGAGTTTAAACTTACATCCTTGATGCAATTAAGTTAGGTTAGGCACCCACTAGTTTTGCATAACCCGATGGCGCATTTCCTTATACCCCTATTGTAAGGAAAGCCTGTCTGTTGAAGATTCTTTTAGTATAGCCTGGTTTTCGAAGAAAAAGATATCTAACTTGGCTTTATAATGGGAAGCAATTGGTATCGAACGATTAAATGGTACTTACTTTTATAAAGTATAAACACAATAAAATTATTTTTGAATAAAGAATCTTTAATCACTTTACAGTTGATATGTTTACTACAGAGGAAATATGATATGCCACAAGCTTAGTACATAAAAAAGCCCATGCCCGATTATAAAAAAGCAGAAGATTACATAATGAAACGTCTAAGAAACGAACTATCTGCTACTCTATATTATCATGGCTATCACCACACGCAGGATGTAATGAATGCTGCAATAAAAATTGCAGCAGCAGAAAAAATTGCACCAAAAGATGAGCGGTTGCTACGTGTTGCTGTAGCGTTTCACGATGCAGGTTTTATATATGTTTATAAGGGTCATGAAATGAAAAGCTGTGAAATGGCAAGGGAAGCATTACCTGCACTTAAGTTTACGGATGAAGATTTACGGAAGATTTGCGGTATGATCATGGCTACAAAAATTCCGCAGCAACCCACTAATTTATTAGAACAAATTATAGCAGATGCAGACCTGGATTATCTTGGAAGGG
>DASVST010000373.1:0-5444 GCA_036387965.1 Segetibacter sp.
AATTCAGCTTCTTTTTCATCGAACTTACCTGGTCTTGCAGGTTATTTACCAAAGATGCAAGTTGGTTAACATCCCAACGTTGCTGCACATTTGCTTTGGCTATGATCAATTGCGCCTGCCAAACTTCAACGATATCTTCAGAGTTAACCTGGTATGGCTCATATAACGGGTTATCACTTACCAGTGTTACTTTGCTTTTACTCCTGTTGTTCTTTAGCAACCGCTTATAAACAATCCCTTCGTTTCGGGAAATAACAATGTAAGTGTTACTGCTTTTTACTTCTTCAAGGTTTTCAACCTTTTCTCCTACTATCACCGAACCACTTGGTGTAGGCAACATACTATCTCCTATTATTTCAAACGCCCGGTAACTACCCCCTGATAACATTGGCAGTGTGAATGTGTTTAGCTCATCAATAAACTCGGGATCTGCATAACCTGCTAAATACCCAGCTGCTGCTTTAACCGGTACAAATTGTATCTCAGAAGCGTTCGCTGAATTCTTTAACTGCCTTCTTCTGTCGAGATATGTTCCACCCTTAGCATTAGCAATATCTTTCAATAATAGTTCATCAAGAGAAATCTTGAAGATGTTTCCAATAATCTCAAGCACTTCTATGCGAGGCTCTGCACGTTCCTCTTCATAAGCGCCAAGAAGTGATCTTTTTATCTTTAGCTTATTTGCAAATTCTTCTTGTGTCCAACCACGAAGCTTACGTAAGTATTTCAAGTTTTTTCCGGCTACTGACATGTGCAACTAATTTAATTAGCCGCAAAATACTAATTTATTTAGTCATATTATATTTATTTTGCCTCAATCTTTTTTATAGTGACTTTTGCAACCTCATATTTAAAAAATGGCAAAAGCGAAGAATACAAGTGTTGAGACAAAAAACAGGAAACCTGCCACATCAACTAAACTAACACCCGGTGGCTCACCCCAGGAAGGATATATACAAAATACGAAAGTAAAAGCCGCAAAAGAATCCAGATCGCAACAAACAAGGGCTGGTAAAAAGGAGTTTCCTGAAGAGCCTATCATTTTGGTTACTAATGATGATGGAGTAACAGCACCTGGTATTGCTGCACTTGTTGAAGCGGTGAAGCACTTAGGCAAGGTGGTTGTAGTCGCACCTGATAAAGCACAAAGCGGTATGGGACATGCCATTACAATTGGTAGCCCATTGCGCATGACACAGGTTCACCATTTTGGTGATATACTCGCATATTCGTGCAATGGAACACCCGTTGATTGTGTGAAGCTTGCTGTTGATAAAGTACTGCATCGTAAACCAGACATTTGCCTTAGCGGAGTAAACCATGGAGCTAATCACTCTATTAATGTGATATACTCCGGCACCATGTCTGCCGCTCTTGAAGCTGCTATAGAAAGTATTCCCAGCATCGGCTTTTCTCTGTTAGATTATAGTCTTGATGCTGATTTTTCAGGAGCGCAAAAGTATGCACGCATTTTAGTTGAAGCTATCTTAAGCAAGAAGTCAATTGATAAACATCTATGCCTGAATGTAAACTTACCCGCCGTTCCGGTAAATCAATTAAAAGGAATGAAATTCTGCCGGCAGGCTTACGCTAAATACGAAGAAGATTTTGATGAACGAAAAGATCCGCACGGAAAAAAATACTATTGGCTAACAGGCGAATTCGTGAACTTTGACAAAGGTCGCGACACAGATGTTTGGGCGCTTAATCATAACTATGTTAGCGTAGTTCCCGTTCAATTCGACCTTACGGATTATAAGCTGAAAGAGAAGCTTGAGAAAACATTTAAATTCTAATAGATGCTTGGGAGAGATAGTTTGAAACTTGGAATGTTATTAGGCTTCCTTGCGCCGATATTAGGTGTAGTGATTTTTTATTTTTGGAAAGCCAGTGCTAATCCTTTTGGTGTGTTTCTTGAAACTGCACTACAAAATAGGCAGTTTTTAACGATGCTTATAAGCTTCTCACTTTTTGTAAATGCAGCCGTGTTCACCATTTATATCAATAAAAGAAAAGATAAAACGGCACGTGGTGTTTTTATCTCCACTTGCATCTATGCCATCGGGACACTTCTTATCAAGATGTTTGCATTATAACAACATTCTTTTGCCTACTTTCATCGCTCAATTGCAATAGATGAAATATATCATTTTCCTGATGAGCATAACATGCTCATTTTTCTTTAATGTCAATGCACAAACAAGCCCCACTCCTCCCCGTTTTATATCAGATAGTTTAAACGACTACATAAACCAGGGGATGAAAGATTGGAACATTCCCGGGCTTGCAATCGCCATTGTAAAAGATGGACAAACAGTAATGATGAAAGGCTTTGGTGTAAAAGATATAAAAACCAATGCGCCGGTTGATGAGAATACACTCTTTTTAATTGCAAGTAACACAAAGCTATTTACAGGAACCGCTCTTGCGCAGCTGGAGTATAACAAAAAGCTTTCTCTTGATGATAAGATCACAAAACATCTAAAAGGTTTTGCGTTGTATGATAAGAACACAACAGAGTTAGTAACCATACGAGATATGCTTAGTCATCGCATCGGTACAAAAACCTTCCAGGGCGATTTTACTTTCTGGAACGGAAACATCAGCCGCCAGCAGACGATGAATAAGATGAGGTTTTTGAAACCTACAGGTATATTCAGACAGGATTATGGCTATTGCAATAGCTGCTTTACAACTGCCGGTGAGATAATTCCGGTTGTTAGTAAAAAGCCCTGGGAAGTTTATGTATATGACAGTATTCTTATGCCGCTGAAAATGACGAATACACACATGCTTACACAAGGAATCTCACAACGCCCAAATGTTGCTAAGCCTTATACCACACAATTTACAGGAACATTAAAAGAACTTCCCTACGATAATATTTACAACCTTGGACCTGCGGGAAGTATGGTTAGTAATGTAAAAGATATGGTGAAGTGGCTAACCATGCAATTAGACAGTGGCAGGTACGAAGGCAAGAGGATACTGCCATGGTCGGTAATACAAAAAACAAGAGACATGAACGTTAGCACCGGCAGCCGTAAATCTTCTGTCTATCCTGTTCATTTCAGGGGTTATGGCTTAGGTGTTTTTATGAGTGATTATAACGGTCGTCAAATTTATTACCATACAGGAGGCGCTTTTGGATTCGTGACAAACACCTGTTTTGTTCCTGAAGAAAAACTTGCAATTACTATTCTAACCAACAACGATAACCAGAACTTTTTTGAAGCATTACGTTACCAGATTCTGGATGCCTACTTAGGAGTGCCATATGTAAATAGAAGTAAAGCACAGCTCAGCGATTTTAATAAGGGTATGACCAAAAGCTTAGATAGTATAAACACCTGGAAGCAAAGAGTAGGTAATAAACCGCCTAAATCGATTGATGCTTTTACAGGTGATTATGTGAATGAGATTTATGGACCGATCGTTATCCAAAAGGATAAAACTGGCAACAAACTCAACATAAACTTCAAGGGGCATAACAACCTGACAGCCACTTTAGAATACATGGACAACAATGAATGGCTGATGACCTACAGCAATATTGCTTATGGCATTTTTCCAACGAAGTTTAAAATAGAAAACAACAAGGTGATTTCTGTTGATATTAAAGCAAATGACTTTGTGGAATATGACTCATACATCTTCCAGAAGAAGTAAAAAAAGGGAGCCATTTTTAATTAAAGTTCAACAATAATTATCCTGTTCTTTTTAATCACTTAGTTTTCGCACCCTAACAACAGTTCTTGCATAAGGGACATCTTCCGGTTGGGTGCCAAGCGAACGCGCAGGCATTCGAAAACAGGCGAAGCAGTTTTCGAAAAAAGCGGGAGGAGTCCTGTTGCAAGAACGAAGCCATGCGGCTTGAGCTTCAATATCAGAATGATAGCTTTCGCGAAACTAAAACCAGTCTAAAAACAATCGGCGACCCCCTTCTGCAAAACATGATTTATTTTTCGCAAGAATGTAAACTTCTAAAAAATTTTAACCAAAAGTATCTACCTTGAATACTCCTTTAAAGTATTCAAATATGCAGAATAAAAAGCATTTCAATAATGCTGAAAACGATACCCCAAAAACAAACGAAAGCAGGCGGGACTTTCTAAAACAATCCTCAATCTTTACTGCGTTAGCGCTTACACCAGGAGCAGTTCTAAAAGCAAAGAACCAGGACTGGCCCGATGACGTCGCTTCAGCTTTGGAGAAGATGCCATTGAACATTGAAGTTAATGGTAAGAAGCACAAGTTAAATGTTGAGGCTCGTGTTACTTTACTCGATCTTCTTCGTGAACAGTTGAACCTTACAGGTACCAAGAAAGGTTGCGATCATGGGCAATGCGGCGCATGTACGGTGCATGTTGATGGTAGAAGAATCAACTCGTGCCTTACACTTGCTGTAATGCAGGAAGGCAAAAAAGTAACAACCATCGAGGGACTCGCAAAAGGAGATAAATTAAACCCGATGCAGGAAGCATTCATTAAACATGATGGCTTTCAATGCGGCTATTGTACGCCGGGACAAATAATGTCGGCTGTTGCTTGTGTACGTGAGGGACACGCAAACAACGAAGCACAGGTTCGCGAATTTATGAGTGGAAACATTTGCCGCTGCGGCGCTTACTCCAATATTGTTGATGCAATTATGGAAGTGAAAAAAGGAGGGCAAAAAGTATGATCCAGTTTCAATACATAAGAGCTAAGTCGCCGAAGGGAGCAGTTGACGCTTTAGCTAAAGATGCAAACGCACAGATCATCGCAGGCGGGACAAACCTTGTTGACCTGATGAAGAAAGGTGTTATGTCTCCGCAAAAGCTGGTTGATATAAATAACCTTCCACTTAAACAGATAGCGGTAGCAAACAAGGCCATAAGAATTGGTGCGCTTGCACTAAACGGCGATGTTGCTGAAAATAAATTGGTGTTGCAAAAACAACCGCTTCTTGCTATGGCACTAAATGCCGGCGCATCTGCGCAGTTGAGAAACATGGCAACCGTTGGCGGTAACATGATGCAGCGTACCCGTTGCTTCTATTTCTATGAACCATCATTACCGTGTAACAAACGTGAGCCCGGCTCAGGTTGTGGTGCGTTGGAAGGCTTCAACAGAATGCATGCAATATTTGGATGGAGCGATAAATGCATTGCAGTTCATCCAAGTGATATGAGTGTTGCACTTACTGCATTAGATGCATCCGTTTTAGTTACCGGGCCAAAGGGTGAACGTTCAATTCCTTTTGTTGATTTTCATAGGTTGCCTGGCGATACACCACAGAAAGATAACAACCTTGCAAAAGGCGAATTGATCATTTCTGTTGATATACCTGATAACACTTTCAATAAACATCACTACCTGAAAGTTCGGGACAGGGCATCGTATGCTTTTGCATTGGTTTCTGTAGCTGCTGCGTTGCAGGTTAATAAGAAAACAATCACCAA
>DASVST010000374.1:0-1514 GCA_036387965.1 Segetibacter sp.
TAAGCCGCTTATACCTGCAGGTTGGTAACAATGATAAGGTAGAAAACTGGAGCGACGAACAAATTTGGAACGAGCTGCAACTGCGTTTGCACACGCAGGGCTTTCAGTTGAACCGGGGGGAGATATTTGAAAAATCAATTACGCCCATGCGAAGCTTCATGATTGAAAACATGCAGTTCGGACGAATGTTTTTAGCAGGAGATGCGGCGCATATTGTACCTCCAACAGGTGGTAAAGGCCTAAACCTTGCGGTAGCTGATGTAAGATGGCTTGCTGCTGCAATGATTGATTGTTTCAAAAATAATAAAGAAGAAAAGCTACAATCGTACACCGCAGATTGCCTTCGCAGAATTTGGAGGGCGCAGGATTTCAGCAATTTTATGACAGGGCTTTTCCACAAGCAATTTGAACATGGTTCATTCGAATACCGTTTGCAAAAAGCCAAGTTCAATTACATAAAATCGTCTAAGGCTTATGCAACTTCTATAGCGGAAAACTATGTGGGAATAAAAAGCCTTTGAGATTAGAATGAGATAGGATATTGGATATTGAGATTGGTGATTGGATATTGAGATTGGTGATTGGTGATTGGTGATTGGATAATGATATTTTAAAGTATGGACTATGAAAGATTGGTGCTGATCTAAGAAGCTGTCTAAAATCAGTTTAGATTTTTAATATTAAAGCCTGAAGATGCCACGAAAACTAGCAGTTGAACGGAGCGTCGCAACGAACGTCCCAATAAAATACAAATGATGGTCTCCAGAAAAATAAAATTTAGACAGCTTCTAAGAAACTGATTAAAAATATCTGAGAGGTTATTACAGGCAGTATCTCTGTGTACTCTGTGGCTTAAACTCCTGTATTTCTTTGTGGTTTATTTTCTTTACCACAGAGAGAAACAAGAGAAGATGCATCGCAGAGAACCACAAAACCGCAATGCCAAATCGAAATGACTTTTATAAAACTAAACGGGGTAACCCTTCATTACAAGTTCATTCAACACTCCACTTCAGGGGCGGTGCCTACCCTTCTATTTATCAATTCTCTTGGAACTGATTTTAGAATATGGGACGACGTTGTTGACTTGATGAGAGAACATGGAAACCTTTTGTTGTTTGATAAAAGAGGTCATGGTTTATCTGGGTATGTAGAAACTACGAACGGACTGAATGATCATGCAGATGATGCAGAAGCATTACTCAATCATCTCAGCATAAAGAAATGCATCATCATTGGTTTATCCGTTGGTGGTATGATAGCGCAAATATTAGCGAGCCGTATTCCTGAGAGAATTGAGAAACTTATATTATGCGCCACACGACACAAAATAGGCAACCAGCAAATATGGAATGAACGTATTGCAATAGTTGATCAAAAAGGATTGACAGAAATTTCTAATGGCGTTATGCAGCGATGGTTTTCGGAAACATTTCGAAAAGATGAAGTAATAAAAGTAACTGGTTATAGCAATATGCTTGAGCGGACACCTGCATCAGGATACATTAAAACCT
>DASVST010000375.1:0-4538 GCA_036387965.1 Segetibacter sp.
GAACTGGAACGTTTTATCCTGGAGCTGGGACAGGGCTTTAGTTTTATCCAGCGGCAGAAGCGCATGATCATTGACGGGGAAGATTTTAAGCTGGACCTCCTGTTTTATCACCGGCGCCTGCGTCGCATGGTGGCCATTGACCTGAAGCTGGGAAAGTTTAAAGCAGCTTACAAAGCACAAATGGAGCTTTACCTGCGCTGGCTTGAGGCGCACGAAATGGAAACCGGAGAAGAGCCTCCCATTGGCCTTATCCTATGTGCCGAAGGCAACAAGGAACAAATTGAGCTTTTGCAATTAGGCAAATCCGGGATTAAGGTAGCGGAGTATCTAACCGAACTGCCGGATAAGAGCCTGCTGCAACAGAAGCTGCATACATTAATTGAAACGGAAAGAAAACGACTAGAAAACCATTAATCGAAAGAGTAAAAATTATAAAAGAAATGTTTATTACAGAACTATGAGCTCGAATTTCAATCAAACAGAAGTAGGTAAAATACCTGCTATCTGGGATTTAAAAAAGATCGGTGAAATCGACATTGTGATAGGTGACGGTAATTATTCTTCCAAATATCCAAAAGAAAATGAATTTAGGAACCAAGGAGTTCCTTTCATCTCAGCAGTTAATTTAAAAGGTCGAGAAATCTCGAAAAAAGGTTTAAGGTTTATTACAAAAAGTCAGCATAAAGAACTAAAAAAAGGCCATCTAAAAACCGACGACGTGTTAGTTGTTGTGCGTGGAAATGGAGTCGGTCAAGTTGCATTAGTCCCTGCTGAATATGAAGACGCTAATATTAATGCACAACTTGCATTTCTAAGAAGCGGCAAAACCATAAATGGCAAATTTTTATATTACCTGCTTTCTACTAATGAGTACTTAACATATATCAGAAAATTTGTGTCAGGTTCAGCTCAACCTCAATTGCCAATAAAAAGCTTAAAAGAAGTAAAAATCTCCATACCTCCCTTACAAACACAGAAAACAATTGCAACAATCCTTTCAACACTTGATGATAAAATAGAACTCAACAGGCAAACTGCCCAAACCCTTGAGGCTATTGCACAAGCTATCTTTAAAGAATGGTTTGTGGATTTCAACTATCCCGGTGCTACAGGTGAAATGCAGGAAAGCGAATTGGGTGGGATACCGAAGGGATGGAGGGTTGGAAAGCTGGGTGAAGTTGTTGAAGTGAATCCTAAACTACGTATAAGAAAAGGTAATGTCGCCAAATATGTTGAGATGAAGGACTTATCAGAAACTTCATTGTCAATCAACCGATTTATTGAAAGAGAGTTTACATCAGGCAGCAAGTTTCAAAATGGCGATACACTCTTTGCTAGGATTACGCCTTGCTTAGAAAATGGCAAGACCGGCTATGTTGATTCCTTGATGATGATGAAGTTGGCTGGGGTTCTACTGAATTTATCGTTTTGAGAGGAAAGACTCTTTCCCAATTTTTTGTTTACTGTCTAAGTAGATTTGAAAGATTTAGAGAATTTGCGATTCAATCAATGGTAGGTTCTTCAGGAAGACAAAGAGTAGTCGAATCTATTCTTGCAGATTATACAACTGCAATCCCTGCAAATGAGATAATGAAATCATTTCATGAAAAAGCGAGCTCATTATTTGAAACAATCAAAGCAAATCACGAACAAACCAAAACACTCACTCACTTACGAGATAGCTTATTGCCGAAGTTGATGAGGGGAGAAATAACAATTAACTAAAGAACCAATGAAAAAGAAAAATGTTGACGATGTTTCAATTGTTTTGAACTGCTACAAGGTAAAGTTTAAGCCGAGAGGTAAGCCGGATTCCAAATCATTGTCAATCAAAGACGTTTTTGGTACCGATAATCTCAATACAATCTACCAAGAATTTGTAAAGACAATTGATAAAAAATCTGTTTTCACAAATAATAACGAAAGCCGAGTACTGTATTTAAAAGAGACCTTGCATGCATCAAAAAGTAAGAATTTGGTAGCTGGAGTTGTAATGAAAGGCCACAATGGACCAGAAACAGATATTGATGAATTGGTAAAAGGAGAAGTTAAGAAAATCACTAAGGTATCCTCTGAACAATACCATTGCCATCCATATTTCTTTCTTCTCTACTCAAGGAAAGACGATGCTAGAGAGCTTTTATTTATTGCACAAAGCTATCGCCAATTCGGGTTTAAAGAAGTTTTTGAAGATGCATTCAAGCAATTTGTAAATCAATATACAAACACAAACCTAACGGTTCAGTTTAATACACTTTCTATCGCATCATTATTTGAAAAGTACATCACCGATGGAAAGGTATATAAGCTCAGATTTATCAAGCATGCATTATCAAAGCAAGCTGAAAGGGTTTTGATGGGTGATGTACCTGATAAAAAAGCTAAATATGAAATGGAGCTGTCCATAAAAGCTCCAAAGGGCTTTTTTGGAATCAAGCAAGCAATTAAATATGATGACGCTTCATTCATTGAGCAAGTTCAAATTGACGGATTCGAATATGAAGAGGCTTATGCAGATGTAATCATTGGAGGACGGAAAAGAGCACTAAATATTTCGAGACCAAAAGAATTTACCGCAGCTTATGATATTACACAGCAAGTTTCAATAAACGGAAATACAAAACTTCCAGATTTTGATGAGGTTTTAAAAGAGGCAAGAGATGTTTTAGATAACGACTTAATACCAAATTTATGAGTTGGCTATCCAATATGTTTGATCGTGTAAATATTACACCTATTTATAAAAGCCATCTTACAACCTTCTACCATTACGAAAAACAGAAGTTTTATAATAAACAGGAAATACCGGGTTCGGACAAGTTACTTTTTGGAGTTCTCCCTATTGTTTTGACAGTGATGCTTTGTATATCTGGATTAGAATTTACAAAGGATTATGTTGACATAATACTGACATGTTTGTCGATCTTCATTGGTCTATTATTTGGATTACTAACTATGGTTTATGGCCTTGTGCAAGAAAATCAAAAAATTGATTTTCTTGTGATAGATGCAGAGGACAAAAGAAAACTGCATGCTAAAGTAGCTTTGACTGCAGATCTATTCAAAAACATTGCATTTTCTATTGTATTATCAATTTTTGCAATCGTCTTGGTGTTATTGACACAATTTCGACCATCAGTAATCATTGATTTATTACATGACAAAAACTATTATCCACTTATTAAGAGCATTTTCCTTTACTTAACTAATGGTATTTCTTTTTTCCTTTTAATAGAATTTGTCCTTGTACTGATGATGATCATTCGTCGATTCATGGTACTATTTTTAAATCAAATGAGTTTCCCAACCCCTGTAGAATCCGAAACGGAATAAAGATGAATTTTGTAACCGAAGACGAAATCGAACAACTCACCCTCGAAATCCTCCGGGATGATCTTGGCTTTGAAACCTTCTTTGGGCCTCAGCTTGCCGAAGGCGATAACGCCGAACGTACCTATAGCGAAGTTGTACTAATTCAACGGTTGAAAGAAGCCATTGACACCATCAACCCTTCCATCCCGATTGACGCAAGAGAAGAAGCCTATAAAAAAGTACTGCGTACCGTCTCCCCTGATTTGCTCCAAAATAACGAAGCCTTTCATGTGCTGCTCACCGATGGCATTGATGTCAAGTTTCGCACCGATAGCGGCACCCGCAGTGATAAGGTCTGGCTCATTGATTATACACCGGGTTCAATGAAGAATCAATTCTTAGCCGTTAACCAATACACCGTTATTGAGAACAACAATAATAAACGGGCAGACATTGTGCTCTTTATTAACGGACTTCCGCTGGTAGTTATCGAGCTTAAAAACGCCACTGATGAAAGCGCAGATATTTATGCTGCCTACCAGCAACTACAAACCTATAAACAAACGGTCCCTTCCCTATTCCAGTATAATGCCTTCATGATTGCATCCGATGGCTGGTTTGCCAAAGCAGGTACCCTCAGTTCCGACTACAGCCGCTTCATGGAATGGAAAACGGCTGATGGCGAGCATATTGTAGACACCGAGCACGAAGCAGAACTGGAACCGATGCTTAAAGGCATGCTGAATAAGGCATCCCTGTTGGATATTCTCCGCTATTTCCTGGTGTTTGAAAAGGGCAAGGACAAGACCATTAAAAAGATTGCTGCCTACCATCAATACTATGCAGTCAACAAGGCTATCACCACCACTGTAAAAGCATCAAGAGGGGAAGGCGATAAGCGGGCCGGTGTTATCTGGCACACGCAAGGCAGCGGCAAAAGCCTCAGCATGGTTTTCTATACAGGCAAGATGGTGGTAGAACCACAGATGGACAATCCTACCATCGTTGTCCTCACCGACCGCAACGACCTGGACGATCAACTCTTTGATACTTTTTGCAACTGCTCACAGCTTCTGCGGCAGGAACCCAAACAAGCGACCGACCGTAAAACATTACGGGACCTTTTATCTGTTGCATCCGGTGGTATTGTGTTTACTACTATTCAAAAGTTTCTGCCGGAAGAAAAAGGAGATAGCTTTCCCAAACTCACAGACAGAAGGAATGTG
>DASVST010000376.1:0-4236 GCA_036387965.1 Segetibacter sp.
GCAATACCTTCAATAGAGCCACGAATATGTGCAGCGTTCAGTAATACTTTTTCAAGTTGCTTTTCTCTCGACTTCCAAAGTTTCTCCATTGCATCTCTTTCGCGTTGAATGCTTAAGCGCATGCTCATAAAACCCTCACGTATTGCTTTCCATTGTTCGGCAAATTCATTGCTTGTTAAGTAGTCGTACAACAGGTGCATTTTATCGCCTTTATTATCCTGGCTCTTGGTTATCTGGAATACTTTTAAAATACTCGTTCTTAAAACAGTTGAAAGACTTCTTACTTCTGCAAAGCTGCACACGTATACGCCATCTCTTTCGCCAAAGCGTTCCATGTCTTTTGGTAAAGTTTGGGTAACGATCACAGCAATGTCAGCACCTTGTGAACGCATGTCTGCTTTTAATTTATCGATCCAATCATTGGAGAAACTATTGGTTCGTTTACTTTCGTAAATAATTTTCCCACACTCGTTGCCAAAAGGGTTACAGATAACCTGTACGCAATCTGCACCGCGTACACCTTTACCAACTGGTACAATTTTGTCGAAAGGAAAACCGGTTCTTAAAATTTCTTCAAGTAGTAATTCTTGTACTTCGCCTTGCATTTGCATGCTGCCTTGCTCAGCTTTACGTTTCATTTCATCAATCAGCTTTTCCTGGTCTTTCATCTTCTTATCGTACTCAGCCAGTTTCATCTGGAACTCTGTTTCTTTCAAAGAGTTTTTTACCGCTTCATCGTGCCGTATCTGCTCTGCCAATACTTCTCTTTCTTTGATGAGCTTCTTTTGTAAATCAAGTTCAAGCTCTGCTTCTTTGTTTTTTAGCTGTTGTTCTTTTTGCAGAAATTCTAATTCTTTGCTTCGTGCCTGCTTCAACTTCTCTTCATTGTCTGCACATGATTGCTCAAGCATTTTTACTTTATTCTCAAAATCAGAAGAAACAGATTTTCTTATAGACTCCTGCAATTCCTGCTGAAGCTTTTGCTTTTCGAGTTGAATCTTTTGTGTTACTTCCTGGTCTTTTTGCTGAAGTTGTTGTTGTAGTGCAGCTTCCTTCTTTCTAAACTCATCGTCCTTGCGTTTTTGCCATTCCACTGCTTTTGAATTCAGTTCCTTCTGAACCTGTTCTCTTATCGCTTCATTCGGTTCAAACTGGTGTTGGCAGCTTGGACAGATTATCATTGATGCTCCCATGCTAAATATTTTGGCAAAAATAAGGTTTGTTCTTTTCTTTTTTCTTGATAAAAAAGAAACAAAAATCAAGACTGCAGAGTAAAAGCTAAAAATTTATAGATCATGCTAAACTGAAATAAGTCACAGCGGGAGAACAGTACCGAACCTTTGGAGGACTTACAAGCCAGTGGCAATGCCAGAAACTGTAACATTATTTCAGTTCTTAACGCATGATCAATAAATCTTCTTAAACGCTTTTCTTCTGAGGTCGCCTTGTTTTTAATTCTGAATTCTTAATTCACCATTCATAATTCATAACCTTCGAACTCCTAACTCTCAACCTTATACATCATCCTGGTGGAAACCACGTACATGATTAAGTCGAAAACAGTTTTAAGAACGAGGAAAAGCATATAACTGGAAACACCAAGGAATGCTGGTACCAAGATCATCAAATGCATGGGAACAATACGCAGGTAGGGGAGGAAAAACATATAACCAAGGTTGCCCGGAACTGTGTTGTACCTGATTTTGTGTTGTATGAAAGTTATAGCATGACTTGCAACGATAATCCAGAAACCGATAGCCATAAACTTCCAATCTATTTTCTGACGATCTATTGATGTAAATAAAAAGATGAGGTAAGCAAGGTGAAAAAATCCATAATGGAAAAGAAAGAAAAAAGCTGCACAACCTTTGGAATCCATTTTCTGATCATTCATCTTAAAACTCCCGCTGACCACTTTTCTTAAGGTAAGAATATCAAGGAAGTTAAATAGTCCGATCAATACACTTTGAACCCAGTACAAGGCAATAATAGTATGTATGCTGTCAGGATATAAACTGTAATGATAAATCATGTACAGGTTCATTGCAAGCAACGCATACAAGGTAGGATCCAGTAAGAAACTTCTATATTTCAAGGTGAGTTATTCATACTAATGTCCTGCAACAGAATCATCACCTCTTTTATCAGCAGCAGATTGAAGCTTTCCATTCACCACTTTAATAACTTCTGTTCTGCCGATGCCGTTGCGTTCGTTCAATTTATATCCCATCCTCAAAAGATCATTCTTTACATTCTCAGGTAAAGTTTTCTCTACATCAACTACATCGGGTAGCCACTGGTGATGAAACTTTGGCTTATTAACAGCATCAGACGCATTCATGCGATAGTCAATAATATTTATCAGCGTTTGAAACACTGAGGTAATGATAGTTGTTCCACCCGGTGTGCCTGCAACGATATAAGGTTTGTTGTTTTTCAACACGATTGTTGGCGTCATAGAACTTAACATTCTTTTTCCCGGTTCTATTTTGTTTGCTTCTCCGCCGACTGCTCCAAACATGTTAGGAACGCCTGGTTTTATACTAAAGTCATCCATTTCGTTATTAAGAAGAAATCCTGCACCACCAACAACTGTCTTGCTTCCAAAGCCACCGTTTAGCGTTGTAGTAACAGCAACCATGTTGCCCCATTGGTCAACAATGCTTAGGTGAGTTGTCTGGTCACTTTCGTAAGCCATTCCTGCTTTAATGGAAGAACTCGGTGTTGCCTTGGTTGAGTCATAATCTTTCATTCTTTCCTGCACATATTTTTGACTTGTAATACTTGCTACAGGCACTTTCCAGTAATCGGGGTCGCCTAAATGTTCAGCGCGGTCAGCAAAAGCCCGGCGTTCTGCTTCAATCATAAGTTGCACACTTTTGGTTGAATGAAAGCCGTACTGTGCAAGCGGTCGTTTTTCTACCATCTTCATCATCTGCCATAATAAAACACCACCGCTGCTTGGCGGAGGCATGCTTACAACTGTATGTCCTTTATAGCTAAACGTGAGAGGCTTTCTTTCCTTCGCTTTATATTTTCTAAGATCAGCAAGCGTGATGATACCATTACCTCTTTTCATTTCTGCAACGATCAACCTGGCTGTTTCACCTTCATAAAATCCAGCCTGACCTTTATCCCTGATCCGCTTTAGCGTATTTGCTAATTCTTTCTGCACCAAAATGTCTCCTTCTTTCCATTTTGCAGAGTTGATGAAAACTGTCTTTTGCGTGTTGTGTTCTATGAATCCTGCCTGTGAACCGTTTAACGAGGATGCGTCTCTGCGTGTAAGGCGGAATCCATTTTCTGCAATATCAATCGCAGGTTGAATTAAGGTTTTGAATGGGAGCTTTGCATACTTATGACTTGCAAATAGTCCGGCAACAGTACCAGGAACTCCACTTGCAAGATGTCCGTTTTGAGAAAGATTTAATTGAGCATCTCCACTTGAATTAAGATACATATCCTTGTGGGCTGCAGCAGGAGCCATCTCTCGGTAATCGAGAGAAATATTTTTGTTGTTGATCCTTGCTACCATAAAACCACCACCACCAATGTTACCTGCTACCGGAAAAACGACAGCAAGAGCAAGCTGTGTTGCAATAGCAGCGTCAACAGCGTTGCCTCCTCTTTTTAAGATCTCAGCCCCAACCATACTTGAAATGGGATGCGCTGAAACAACCGAACCTTTCCTGAACTCCTGATCTTTATGAATGGTATAGTTGAAAGGATCAACTGCTTTTCCTTTTCCAACAAAAGATTGAGCGGTGATAATAAATGGCAGGAAGTATACTAGTGCAGTTAAAAGTTGTTTTCTCATGAAAGCAAATTATTAATAATTCCTGAATGTGTTTAGAGTTAATTCAAACGAATTGTATTGAGATGTAACATGCAAGTGGTTTGTCACTCTCTTTAAACAAGTGTATATTTAAAGGATTATAACCCTAAACCAACTATTATGAAAAAATTCTCCTCTGGGATTATTAAATTTTGTTTTCTTTTTATTATGATGTTATTCTCTGTTGCAGCAATGTCTCAGGCTGTAATAAGAGGTAGTGTGAAAGATGCCGGTAATCAACCCTTAACAGGCGCATCTATACAAGTTCAAGGTTCCGGAAGAGGAACAACAAGTGACGCATCCGGCAACTTTTCTCTAAACGTACCTCCCGGTAAACATACCATCATCGTATCTTATGTTGGTCTTGCTACACAACGGAGAGATGTTACAGTATCTGCATC
>DASVST010000377.1:0-3575 GCA_036387965.1 Segetibacter sp.
CCAATACATCCTGCTCTATCCTCAGGTACAAGTCGTAAGTTTTATTTCCGCTTATACCGGATCCAACCAGTTCAATCTTTTCATCTAAACCTTCCGCTATTAGCTTCTCGTTTAGCTTAGAAATATATCCACCTGGCTTAACTGCAAACTCAGTTATTGAGTCACCAAAAAATAGAATCTTCTTTTTCTTTTTTGAGTAATTAAACGACATCATAATCATTAGGATGACGAAGACGGCAATAAGAAGTAGTTTGATTGCCATAGTATTAATTTAGCAGGTTTGGCTTTTCACGATAAACTTTCCATACAAATTCTCCGAATAGAGTATTAGCCCAGGCAAACCACTTTCGTGTAAATTTAGTCGCATCATCCTTATGAAAGGATTCATGCATAAAACCTGTATTACCATGAGTTTTCTGCAACAAGTTTAAGCAGAGTTTTATTTCTTTATCATCGGTGCTTGTTAAGCCTCTCATGATGATGCTCAACGGCCATATGTAATCAACACCAACGTGCGGACCACCAATGCCTTCACCTGCTTTACCCTTAAATAAAAACGGGTTTTCTGAGGATAAAACATAGCTACGGGTATTTTGGTATACCGGATCAGTTGCCTTAACTGAACTTAGATAAGGCATGGATAGTAATGAGGGAATGTTTGCATCATCCATTAAATTATAGCTGCCAAAACCGTTCACTTCATAAGCATAGACCTGCTTTCCGGAGGAAACCTTGGTAACAGCATTTTGATTTAAAGCAGTCTTTATTTGAAGTGCCATTGCCGTACATCTTTTTTGAAGATCTGCATCTTTTTCTGCAACCAGTTCTGAAAGGTCCATCAGCGAACGATGCGCAAAAAAGTTGCTCGGGATCAGGTATGGATAAATTGTAGCATCATCACTCGGTCTGAACATTGAACATATTAATCCATTCGGTTTTACGGGGTAACCATACCCTGCTAAAGGCACGCCATCGGTTGCCCATGCAGTTGTGCGTTGAAAGCTATACGGACCTTTACCCTCAAATCGTTGTTGCTCCTTAAAAGTTTTCACAACCAGGTTCATTGCGTCTACCCAGGTACTATTAAATGCAGATGTATCGCCTGTTTGCTTCCAATATCCGTAACTTAACCTTATAGGATAACACAAACTGTCGATCTCCCACTTTCTTTCGTGGATACCGGGCTTCATCTTAGTAAGATCGTTTTTCCACTCACTTACTTTATTTACATCTTTATAAAACGCATTTGCGTAGGGATCAAGTAAAATGCATTTAACCTGCCGGTTAATTACACCTTTTATAAGTTGTTGAAGTTCTTTATCCTGCTTGCACAAGGGCAGGTAAGGCCAAACTTGTGCAGTGCTATCTCTTAACCACATAGCGTCAATATCACCTGTAATTACATAGGTGTCGGGCTTTCCGTTAATAATTTCGAAATCTACTGTCGTATCTAAAGTGTTTGGGAAGCAGTTCTCAAACATCCATGCAATCTCTTTATTGCCAATCTTTTTCTTTACTTCGGAAATAGCGCCTTCGACAGCTTTACTTTTAAAGTTTCTTTGAGCTTCTCCAACCCGAACAATCGGAAAAACGGTTGACAGTTTTGCTGAGGAGTGTTGCGAGAATAATACTCCGGCGGTAGCAAGAGAGGACTGTTGAATAAAACGTCTGCGGTTCATGCTATAAATGTACAGTATTCACTTGTACATTCACTTACTCCCAGTCGTCCATAACTGGTGTGGTGTGAGAAGCCATACGCTCAACGAACTTGCGTTCGCTAAGTATATATCCATTTCCTTTAGCGCATAAGTGAACTCTTATGTTTTCTATACTCATTGGGTTGCCTTCGGGAATATCGGCAATATTGCTATGAAGAATATCATGACCATCAATTATGATAACGAGCCCGCTTCCAATTGCCTCCATAGTATTTCCATCAGTGATAAGCATTCCTGTGTCTTCACCCAAACCAATTCCTATAGCTGATGGATTAGAAGCAACAGCCTGGGATAAACGACCAAAGCGACCACGCTTTTCGAAGTGAGAATCGAAAATAACATCATCCATAAAACCTAAACCGGTTGTAATTTTTACTTCACCTTTAAGGTGTGCCCGTGCTGCATCACCTTCGTAAATCATTGTATTGCTCATAGCCATTGCACCGGCAGAAGTACCCGCTACAACAAAGTTTTCGTTGTGGTACTTGTGGTCAATTAACCGCAAAAGTTTAGTTCCGCCAAAGGTTGAAGAAAGTCTTAGTTGATTACCTCCTGAAAAGAGAACGGCGTTACAAGCGTTGATTCTTTCAAAGTACTCCGGGTTAGCTGCGTCTTCCCTGTTCCTTATGTGTATGATGCCGATGTTTGTACAGCCAATCTTGCCGAACGCATTCAGATAATTGTTTCCTACTTCAAATGGGATTCTTGATGCTGTGGTAATAACTTCGATACGTGTGGTTGGGCCACCGGCTTCTTCAACTATACGACGCAAAATTCCCAGCTCGAAAAAATTGAGATTATTGCGGAAAATTTTACCTGCTTCCAGTTCGGTGCCTTTATCTTCCGCGCCACCTATTGCTATGAGTTTTCCTTTAGGGATGGGCATTTTTTATTTTTGGGTCAAATCTGAGCAAATGTATAGGTTAAATCACTTGTAAACCAATGCATAAAGTAACCTAAACATATCTTTACAAATCCATTAAATGAAATATTTTAATCCACATTATTGTTTAATTGTGCATTACCATGGTGCTACCAACAACTATTCCAAAAAACGTAGCTGGCATTACTTTTTAGAAGATAAATAAACGAGATATGTATTTGAAAGGTTCTTAACCCGTAACATCATAACTTACGTTACAGCATTTACTAAAATCACTTTTCAACCTTTGATAGTAAAACTTCACACAAAACTAGTTTATGAAAGTAATTGAGATCAAAATTCTTAGAGGTCCGAATTATTGGAGCGTACGTAGAACGAAGCTTATACAAATGAAACTTGACCTTGAGGAAATGGAGCAAACTCCCACAAATAAAATCCCGGGCTTTAAAGAGAGGTTAGAACAATTGCTACCCTCAATGTATGCTCACCGTTGTAGTGAAGGGGTGCCAGGCGGCTTTTTTAACCGAATTGAAGAAGGCACATGGATGGGACATGTGATTGAGCATATAGCTTTAGAAATACAATCTCTTGCAGGAATGGAAACCGGTTTTGGAAGAACCAGGGGAACAGGTAAGACGAACGAATATTACGTAGTATACAGTTATATTGAAGAAGATGCAGGTGTTTATGCAGGAAGGGCGGCTGTTCGGATTGCTAAAGCTTTAGCAGACGGAACAGAATATAATCTTGAGAATGATATTCAGATGCTAAGGGAAATACGGGAAGATACCCGGCTTGGACCATCAACGGGAAGTATTGTGGAGGAAGCGGCAAAGCGTGGCATTCCTTACATCAGGATAAACAAAAATAGCCTTGTACAGTTAGGATATGGTATTCATCAAAAGAAAATAAGAGCGACCATTGCAAGCACAACATCTAATATAGCAGTTGATATAGCCGGCGATAAAGAAGAA
>DASVST010000378.1:0-7235 GCA_036387965.1 Segetibacter sp.
ATCCCTGCCAGGCTTTTTGCCATCTAGCGGAGTAGGTGGTGATACTACTACAGTAATGTATAAGCCCTGGACTGCCGTATCAGTTGATCTATCTGGAAATGCGGGCAAAACCATAAGAATATTTTTTAAAACTGCTGACTGCACCTTCCAACGCCATTTCGGATATGCTTACATTGATGTAGATTCTGAATGCGATGGCTCATTTACAGGTGCTACTTACTGCCCAGATGATACGGCTATAAATATTGTAGCACCTTATGGATATGAAAGTTATAAATGGTACAACAGCTCACTCGATAGGATGCTAGGGACTGAGCAGACCCTTACTTTAACGCCTCCGCCACCTTCCGGTACAACGCTTGCGGTAATGCTACAACCTTATCCCGGTTTTGGGTGTCCTCAAACGTTGTACACCACTGTAAAAGATTCATTAACTGTTACCTCAAATGCGGGTGTTGATGGCTTTTCGTGCAATAAAGATCCCGTACAGATCGGAACACGACCTAAAGCCGGTTTATCATATTTCTGGACACCAGTTATGGGTTTAAGTAATCCGTATGTTTCCAATCCTTTTGCAAATCCTGATGTCACAACTACGTATATAGTATCAACCAGCAATAGTGGTGGTGGTTGCCGTACTACAGATACTGTAATGGTTAGGGCGTCCAAAATAAAAAATGAGATGACCTTGGTTGGCAAAGACACATATTGTTTAGGGTATGGCGATAGTTCTATTCTTCATGTGCAGCCAACAGACAGCATTCAGTGGTATAAGGATAATGCTGCCATAAGTGGAGCGAACCAAACAACGCTCCGTGTAAACCAAAGTGGTGTTTACTACGCTATGTTGTACAATGATGAGGCATGTATTATCAGCACATCAAAACAGCCTATAACAATTGACAGAGCACGACCTGCCGAAGCCTACCCGGTTCAATATGCACTTATAAATTCGCCATTTAATTTAAAGGCTAGAACCTTTGGACAAGATTATCTATGGTCACCAGGTATAAGCCTGAACAGCCGTGCGACGGCTACTCCTGTTTTTACAGGATCACAAGATCGGTTATATACTATTCAGATTAAAACACGTTCTGGTTGTGTAACAGTAGACACTCAGCTCGTAAAAACGATTAAGCAGGTAGAAGTGTTTGTGCCTACCGGCTTTACACCAAATAATGATGGCAAAAATGATTTTCTCCATCCTATAATGATGGGTGTTAAGCAACTCAGGTATTTCAAAGTCTTCAATCGCTGGGGTAATTTAATGTATGATATGAGAGACGAACAACGCGGATGGGACGGCTCTTCGAAAGGCATTCCACAACAAACCCAAACGCTTGTTTGGATGTTTGAAGGCGTGGGGATAGATAATAAAGTTTATATAAAGAAAGGCACTTCTGTATTACTTCGATAACCAGTTTTACTAATTATCTGCATCTTTTATTGAACGTCGTGTGTCCTTTGGATCACGACGTTCGTATTTAATATTAAACCTTGAAAGTTTCGGTTTATGAAGCCGGTCGCGCTGCAACTCGTGCTGGTAGACGGTTTGCCCAAGCTGGTATAAAAAAGGATTGGCTATTTTTTCATAATCATATTTTCCATCATTTACAATTTCGTCACTGTTTACATAAAGTGTTGCTGCCAACATATACTCAATGTTCTCTTTCAGATCAACTACATATGAGATGTCGGTACTGAAACCGTAAGCCCACCCTACTTTGTTGAACACCCGCACATGTGGTGGCATGTTGTGTGTACTATCACTGAAAAAGAACTTTACATAACTGTCGTAATATTTTTTAAAGTCATATTTCGGAAAGTTTGTTTCAGAAGGATACTGAGATAGGAATTGAAGCAAGAATTGCTGATCGTCCTTTGTTAAGTTAAACCTTTGTTTAGCAGGAACAGATTCGGGAAAAAGAACAGATTGCAACATCTGCTGGTAATCTTCAAGGGTGATGTTATTATGTTTTGTAAAATCAAATGGTCCATTAACCAAACTGTCTTTACTATCTAAATGAGCCTTGCCAATCTTTACCACTTGGCTGAAATCGAAAGCATCAGGATTATATGCTGCCGGCTGTGTGTAAATTAACTTCCCTTTTTTTGTTATAAAACGAACCTGGTTTGTATGTCTGTTTGCTTCTTCGGTAAAGCCCATAAACTGCCTTGTTATTCTTGCATTAGGATAGCCTTTTTCATGAAGCTTTTTATTAATGGTTTGTTGTCCTACAAACTGGTAAAAACGGTTGTACGCATCGTTATCACTAATTAGAAAGGCCTTTTTTATGTAGTGTGCAATTGAGGGTAATCCATTGGCAGATGTACTGTCTTTGTATGCTGTTTTTTGTCCTTTATAACTACTATCAAATTGTATGGGAGTATACTTATTTACTCCTTTTATCTTCATTTCATTCAGCTTTTCTAAAGCAAGGAAAGCCAAAGGCATTTTTACTGTTGATGCAGGATTGAAATAAAGTTTGGGATCGTAATTGAAATAGTAATTCTTAAAAGACGGTACATTCTTCTTATCACGATCTATTTGGGTATAGATGATCTGCAGCCGATAAGTTTGTGGCTGTTGCAAAACTTTTTTAAAGACTGGATGAGTGTTTTGCTCTAAGAGCGATTTAAGAAAGGCATCTGTTTTTGGTTGTGCGCTACTATCATGATATACAACAGAAAAAAGCATAAGCAGCAAAACAACTTTCATTTTAAACATAGCGGGAAAGTTAGAACTTTTTCATTTCTGGTAAAACTTTAAACCTGTATCGCATTTGCTTTTGTAGTTCGCTCTACATGATTGAAGTCCATTTTTTGTTACCCAAAGGCTGTGTAGGCGTAATTTGCTTCGCCAGTGCTTGTAATTCTGAAGCTTAATTTATGACAACTCGTGGTCAGCTAATTCTCTTGTTAACTTAGTAAAACCTATTACCCCTCCATCATCATCATGAAGAGCAGTAATCAAAATGCTGCCCCAAAATATTGTACCGTCTTTTCTGAGGCGTCTGCCTATGTGTCTTGCCCTTCCCTCTCTCTTCGCAAGCTCCAACAGGTTTTCAGGAAGCCCTGCCTGCCTATCATGTGGCATATAAAATATTCTAAAGTTCTGACCTAGTATTTCTTCTTCTTTATAACCTTTAATTTTTTCAGCTCCAATATTCCAGGTTAAAATTGTTCCATCATAATCAAGTAGAACAATTGCATAGTCCTGTATCTCGGTAATCATTTTTTTGTGAAGTTTTTCTAGTACGTCTTTCTTTTCCATGTGTTAACTCTATGCAGTAAAGATAGATCAGTAATCTTTATTAAATGTTGAGGGAGATTTATGAAGCCAGCATTTGTAAATCTATTTAGCAGCCGTTGCGTCGCACATTTCAACTGTAAGTATTTTACTCATCAATGTGCGGGAACGAAGAAGTAAAATATTGATGCGATCTCTATTTGTTTCAATGTAGCAAATTTTCTTTGCCCCCGGGCTGTGTCTTGTTTTTCTCCCTTTAGGGTTGGGGCATTACCTTTGCGCAAAACAAACAGTATGTGGCTTAACAACATCATCGAAACGATAGGAAATACTCCGCTTATAAAAATCAATAAAATAACTAAAGACCTGCCATGTACTGTACTCGCCAAAGTTGAGTATTTCAATCCCGGCAATTCTATTAAAGATAGAATGGCAATTAAAATGGTTGAAGTTGCAGAGCAACAAGGAAAACTAAAGCCCGGCGGAACTATCATTGAAGGAACAAGCGGCAATACCGGAATGGGGCTTGCTCTTGCTGCTGTTATTAAAGGGTACAAATGCATCTTTGTTACAACTGATAAACAATCGAAAGAAAAAGCGGATGTTTTGAAAGCCGTAGGAGCTGACGTAGTTGTTTGCCCTACCAATGTTGAACCAACAGATCCACGGAGTTATTATTCTGTAGCGGCACGATTAGCTAAAGAGATTCCGAACTCATATCATATGAACCAGTATGATAACCTGGCAAATCGCCAGGCACATTATGAAACAACCGGCCCTGAGATTTGGGAGCAGACTGAAGGTAAAATAACGCACTTTGTTGTAGCAACCGGAACCGGTGGAACGATAACCGGAACAGCGCAATATTTAAAAGAAAAAAATCCCGCAATAAAGGTTTGGGCTATTGATGTTTATGGCTCATTATTAAAAAAATATCACGAAACAGGTGAGATAGATATGAACGAGGTTCACCCATATTTCACTGAAGGAATTGGTGAAGACTTTGTGCCTCAGAACTACGACATGAGCCTTATAGATAAGTTTGAGTTAGTTACTGATAAAGATGGCGCTGTAATGGCTCGCCGCATTTCTAAAGAAGAAGGAATATTTGTTGGATACAGTGCAGGCTCAGCTTTGCAAGGTTTAATGCAATTAAAAAATGAATTGAAGAAAGATGATCTTGTAGTTGTGATTTTACCAGATCATGGTAGCAGATACATTGCTAAATTATACAATGACCAGTGGATGATGGAACGCGGATTCTTCGAAGTAAAGACTTTCAAAGATCTCGTAAATGGTCGCGGAAGTAAAAGGCTCTTAACTATTGAACCGACACAAACTGTTTCTGATGCTGTTGAGCTTATGCGCAAATACGATATTGAACAAATACCTGTAATGAATGGAAATGGAATTGTTGGTGCTGTAAGTGAAGGAGGTCTATTTCAAAAACTGTTTACAAACCCCGAAATAAAAAGTGCAACTGTTGAAAGCGTTATGGAATCTGCTTATCCCCTTGTTTCCTTCGATACGCCTGTTGAACGATTAGGAAGTTTAATAACTAAAGGAAATGGTGCGGTGCTCGCAAAGGACGACAGTGGCAATTATCATATTGTTACTAAGTATGACGTAATTCAGAGCTTAGCAAAGTAAAATGCTGTCAACAAAACACCTTGTTTTTTTAGAAGTAGCACGACAAAAAAGTTTTACTAAGGCAAGCGAAGTGCTGTTTTTATCACAGCCTGCAATCAGTAAAAACATCCAGTCACTTGAGCATGAATACAAGGCGCCTTTATTCGATAGAAATGGAAATAAAATAGAACTGACACCAATCGGCGTTTTACTATACGAAAAACTTTTGGATGTAAAAATTATCCAGGATCAGGCTGAGTTTGAAATTTCGTTCCTGAAAAATAAGTTACAAGCTAAAGGTGTTTTAAAGCTGGGCGCAAGTACAACCGTCGCTTTATATATTCTACCTAAAATTCTTTCAGCTTTTCATAAACAATTTCCGCAGGTTGAGATTACCCTGCTCAACAGGAATTCAGAAAATGTATTAAACGCCTTGATTGACCAAACTATCAATCTTGGAATAATTGAAGGTCCTCCAAAAACCAAAAAAGCCGGTTTTATTCCTTTTATCACAGATAATGTAATTGCTGTGTGCAGCTCAAAAAGTTATTTAGCACAAAAGAAAAATTATACACTTAAAGAGCTAACAAACATACCTATAGCGTTGCGTGAAAAAGGTAGTGGTACGCTGGAGGCACTCACAGAAAATCTTAAGAAATACAAGCTCAGGCTAAACGACCTGAATGCAAAAGTGAGACTTGGTGGAACTGAGGCTCTGAAAAATTTTCTCTTGGAAGCGGATTGCCTGGGTTTTCTTCCAAAAAGATCAATCTTAAAGGAATTAAAAAACGGCGAATTGATAGAAATACATATAGAAGGCATCTCTATCCAGAGAAACTTTTATTTTATACAAAGAAACAGTGAAACTGCTGGTGAATTAAGCAAAAGCTTCATTAAATATGCAATGGCTATGTATAACCACAAGTTATAGCATATAAGCAATTTGCATGCAGGAGGTTATGAGCACAGGTTACCTTTGAGCCATGGAAATTTCTACAAGTACAGTTTCATTTGCTAAAACATTACAATGCCCTCAATGCGAAAAGTCGTATGATATATATACAGAACAATCTTATGCAACCTGTTGCAATCAGCCTCTGATAACTTTATATAATCAAAACACACTTAACAAAAAGTTATTGCCGCAGCGTGTGCAATCAATGTGGCGATATATTGAACTTCTTCCGCTTTTTGATGAAGAGAATATTGTAAGCCTTGGCGAAGGATGGACAAAAATACTTCGGCTGGATAAGCTGGCTGCTAAAAGCAACCTGAGTACTGTTTTACTTAAAGATGAAAGTACAAATCCAACAGGTTCCTTTAAGGCAAGGGGAATAAGCATGGCCATATCTAAAGCAAAAGAATTAGGCATACAACACTGCATCATTCCTACTGCTGGTAATGCCGGCGGAGCTTTGTCAGCCTATTGTGCTAAGGCTGGTATTGGTGCAACAGTTATTATGCCCAGGCATACAGCGAATGCTTTAAAAGAAGAATGTAAATTGTACGGCGCAGAGTTAATTTTATTAGATGGCCTAATTGATAGTTGTGGTAAAAAGGCTAAGCAGCTTTCAGAAGAAAAAGGTCACTTCGATATGTCTACAATGAAGGAACCTTTCAGACTTGAGGGCAAGAAGACGATAGGTTTTGAAATAGCCGAACAACTTAATTGGAAGTTGCCTGATGTTATCATTTATCCCACCGGAGGTGGTACCGGGTTGATCGGCATGTGGAAAGCGTTTGCCGAAATGAAACAGCTCGGTTGGATTACAGGAAAACTGCCGAGAATGGTTATTGTTCAAAGCGATAACTGCGCCCCAATGATGCATATGTACAAAACTGGCAAAATTTCTCCTGATTTTAAACCAGAACCCTCGCTTGCTTATGGATTGGCGGTTCCATATCCTTTTGCAAAAGATTTGATGATGAAAGTAATTAATGAGAGCAATGGAACCGTGGTGACAGTATCAGAAGATGAGATTGAAAAAGGAATTGAAGAGATTGCTTCTGATGAAGGTTTACTTCTTTCGCCTGAAGGAAGCAGCACATGTGTTGCTATGCAAAAATTAGCGGAAGCAGAATGGATACAGGAACATGAAACTGTTCTTTTATTTAACACCGGCTCATGGTATAAGTACAGATAATCTTTCGAGAGACTTGAGACGACATAATTTCGATTTTGATATTTTCGTGAAACGGCAAACGTCAAATTCTTACGTCTCTAGACTCATCTCACCTTTCATTATACAATCACTCAGCACTACTTTGCTTTAACTCTCCAGATCGTATTACTTGCATCGTCTGAAACTAACATTGAGCCATCATGTAGAACAGCTAAGCCTACGGGTCTGCCATG
>DASVST010000379.1:0-6130 GCA_036387965.1 Segetibacter sp.
GTTGGCTATATATCTTGATTCTTATACGAACAATAGTAGTCTCGTTCTGGCTTTCGAACTTGTGAAATCCGGCAAGGTACTGTTGTTCGCTGCAGATGCGCAGGCAGGGACTTGGAATTCGTGGGAACAACTAGAATGGACCGATGCAAAAACCGGTTTCAAAACATATGATCTTTTACAAAATACGGTGCTTTATAAGGTTGGTCACCACGGAAGTCATAATGCTACTTTGGTAAAAGCACTGGAGGCAATGGAGCATCCTGAACTTGTTGCTATGATTCCTGTAGATAAATCTGATCCAAACATAATGAAGAAAAAAGGGTGGAAAATGCCTGCAAAAAATCTTTACCAGAGGCTAAAGGAGAAAACAAAATATAGAGTGTTATTAATGGATGATGGATTTGCTGACGGTTGTGACCCTAAGAAAAATAAGGATAAGAGTAAGTGGGCTGACTTGCCATTTACTCCTAAGATTAATAAAGATGATTTATTTATTGAGTATGTAGTGCATGGGTAAATTATCAGGTAATGAAACTATTCCCACTCCTTTCATCTGTCCACACCAGATCTTTTATGGTTCATCTTACTAAATTGCTTCTACAGGTAACATTAAACGAATTAATTAGTGATTACTTTCTGGTAAGGCTTATTGATTACTGATTTTCCTTTCGCTTCCAAAACCCGTAATGAAATTTATAGCAGCGATGAGATTGCCTCCCTTTGATATGGTGCCATCAAAGTCTCGTCCAAAAGAAAAGGTAAGAACTCTGTTCATGCCTATTGAATATTCAGTATTAAGAACAAAGCGCCATGAAGGTTCAAGTTGGTCACTCTTCAATATACTCCTATATATACCTTCAGTGCTAAATGTCAATTTCCCTCTATCGGCGTTAAATAGTATTCTGCCACCTGCATCGAAAGTCGAATAGTTTTCCGACTTTAATAGATTATTGGGGTCCGCAAATATGGTTTCAGGATTATAGAGATACCTCAGAATAAACATTGATGTTATACCTTTATTTCCACTTTCGTACCCTCCGGTAAGCCAGGTTCCGGCTTTGTAGGCCCGGCCCTTAGTAAATTGATTAGCAGGAAAATCTAGGGCAAAGCCGCCAGAAAAATCAAGGAATAATCCTTTTCTCTCCGCCTTGAAGTTAGAGGCTATTTCTTTTGTTTGCTGAAATGCCTCCGAGGATATTCTTAGCTTATCATTGGCATCTAAATTTATCAGACTGTCTAATCCGGCAATTTCTATTTTAAGCGCTGCTATCCTTTGTGAGCGAGTAGTAGCGTCTAAGTTTTTATTTAATTCCACTTCTTTCCTTTCCATTCTTTTTGAGAGCCATAGGGCATAATTTTTATTATGTTTTTCAAACCTTTTATAATCTTGAAGAACTTGCTTTTGTGCTTCTATTAAATTATTGTATTTGCTTCTTGTATCCTGTGACCACTTTGGACGGATAATAGAAAACTTTGTTCCCATACCAAGCTTCACCGTTTTTAAACTATCAACCTCTTCTTTTCCTTCAGGTCCTTTATGGGTAAATCCGCCAGAGAGAAGAAAAGATTGTTTGAATACATTTTCTTTTTTATCGAAGTCATTTAAAATAAACTTTTTAGTTCCTAATAAAAATGGAGCTATCTCAATAGCGTAACTTTTAGGGATTGCACTGAAATTATTGCTGGCATTTTGCAAAGACAAGGCAAAAGAAGTGACATCAGTTGGCCGTTCAACCTCATTTGATGCAATGCCAAGAAGGTTAAATGCAGGTGATACAGGAGCTTTTAATAAATCAAGTTTTATTGTTGTATCGATTTGCTGAGATATGCCGATTGAACATATGCAATAGAATGCTATAGTTGATAAAATCTTTTTCATTAGTAAATTAGTAAATGGTGAAGAAAATGGTCATTTTGTAAATAATAGTTTCTCCATGGGATTGAACCGTTTTTTGCATTTCATAATAATATGGAGCAGTTCCACCCTTCAAGTGGAACTTAAATGTCGTTAAGTCTGTATCTGCCTGGATGTCTGTGATGGCTGTGTATACTTCCAACGTTTTTGCATGAAGACTTTTATTCGTACCTAGTAAATAATCCTCAATTGTTCCTCTAATTCCTGTTTTTATCTCCTGATCATCAATGATGATATCCGTTACTGCTGACTGACCTGTATCTCCCGGGTATATAGAAAGAAAAATCTTCTTTTCAGATTCTTCTAATATTCTATATTCATCATAGTGAGATGTTTTTCTTTTTTCTTGAATAAATAATTCCTTTAATTTCTCTGACATATCTTTTTGTTTTTATGCCTTCTATTTAATTCAATTCTGGCATTTGTTAATTAATCTTATTCAGTTTTTGATTTACCAATTGCAGATGAGACTTTATTGAAAGCATAAGGCACCACTCCAATTCCAAGAGCTAAGAGTATGGTTGTAATACCACTAATATCAGGAGGGCAGCCGGTTCTCAGGTAATGATAAATATAGAAACAGGAAATGCATAGTGCGACTACCAGGGTTAGAATGGTTGTGAGGAAAGCTATATAACGGCTTATGCTCGCATGAGGAGCGGGACCTTGCGTGTTGTTATTACCAGGGATGTTTGACTTTTTAATAGTTGGAGGCAATATCTCTTCAAGATTTTCTCTTGACGCAAGAGCTTTTAAGTTCTCCGGGTTATACTGGTCATTCTGAACTATAACAGTTGGGTAGTCGCTTTCTGACATTGCTCCTTTTAAGTCAAAGCCTGACAACCCCCTAAACAGCAGTATGGTTAAAATAATAAGAAAAAGTATAGCAGGAAGAAAGGTCAATACAATGCCCCATCCGGAAGGTTTTTCATCCCCGCATGGTATGCATAGGGTTGTCGATAGTTTAGCTTTATTCAAACTGTCAACGGCTATTAATATTTTCTTTCCAACACTATCAATTTTAGTTGTTAAAGCCTTATAACTTAAAGAATCTAACCTGGTGGTATCAGTACTTTTGCCCATTGAAAATAAGGGGAGTGCTAAAATCACGAGTAAAATTTTAAATGCCATAGCAAAGGGTTTTAGTTTCGTAAGTGCCATTTATTTCATTGTTACTTCCCTGGTTTTATATTACCTATATCAACAGGTCTTTTACCTGCAGCCCGAACATTTACTGCTTTGTTCATCATGTCAAACCAGTAATTTGATCCTAATTGTAAGGCAAATGCGGTAAGTAAAATTCCCAGAAGCTTTTTCCAGAAATTTTCCTTCCATTGCCTTTTGAAATCATCGAAAGTGTTGTATCCAAGTTTATAGCCTGTTGTTTGCTCATACACAACCACTGGAGTGGTAACGCCATCTTTAGTTTGTGTTACGGTTATTGCTGACGCAGAATCCTTAATACGAATCTGCGATTTTTGTAAAGTATCAAACTTCAAAATGTTTGATGATATGTTGTCTACTGCATTACTTAGCTTAGATCTATCCTGTATAGCATCGTTGCAGATTTTGATCGTATCTATATTTAATACCACAGATAAAGAAAATCCTAAGATTAACAAGATTCGGCGCACTCTTCTTTTATACCAGCCCGTTACACGGTCCATCGAATTATTAAAAAACACCTCTAACCTCTGCTCGAATTCATAAATGATTTGTTCAGGTGGCAGGTTGCTCACTTGCTTCATTATGGTTTTTAATACAATAACCAATTCATCCGGAAGAATGTCTTTTTCGGTATCCTGTTTATCTATATCTTTTACACGATTACTTACAATGTTGCCGGATTTATACGCATTTCCATCTAAATGTTGAACTATAGCCAAAACAAAATTGCGTGCTGGGATGTACACAGGAAACTTATCTTCCTTTTTCATCAGTGTTTGAATATGAGGGCTTTTGATGAATATATTTTTTACGAAGGCCCTCCAATGCGAGTCTAGAAAAAATTTATTTATGCCTTTCTTCAATTCTTCCTGCCTTAACCTAAAAGTTCCTGCTATTGATTCGTTTAATGCTGATAGGATGAGACTACCTATAAAATAAGTAAAGGACAGGAGTATAACAAGATCAATTACAGGCGAATTAAACATTGTTGTTTTGGTATTTGCATTTACATGCGGTAATCTCAATAATCAACAATATAGATTGAAGCAAATAGTTTTACAACCGTAGTAATACGGTACACAAAAAAAACCCAACTGCGTAAACAGTTGGGACAACAATTATCATCTATGAGCGAGTAGAATAAAGGTAAGCCCTTTACTCATCAAATCTCCTTGTTTGATTAATAGGTCATTTTTTTCTAGGGCTTGGGGGCACGAATTATTACTGATGCTGAAGTATAACACCAAATATTCAATTCCTTTTACATTAGATGTTCTTCGGAAAAGAAATCATTGATAACGAATGTTGTTGAAAGAATTGAATGTGTATTTGCAGATACTGTAAGAAGGGATACTGTAGTAATACGGTTGTGTATATAAAAAATAATAACCACTATTGTATAAGCAAATTTGAATTATAATTTATTAAACCATCTTCTAAAATTTTAATTATGAAAACAGTAACGCATATGGCAGATGTGCTCGTAGAATTAGCTGACCCCGGTTTATTGGCTGAATTTAGGAAAAACCCAATTGAATTTTTAAAGGATAGAAATCTCAATGAGGAGGAACGCGAAGCCCTGATTTCAGGGAATGGAGGTTTAATTAGATATTATGCAAAAGGAATAACCGGACAGGATTTTGGTGATGATCCGGACAAAAGGCATAGAGTTGAAGCAAATTTAGTTGCTATTGTAGCTACTGATGTAATTGAGATCGTAGCGGCAGTTGGATCCCCGGAAGCTACATCGGATTCGATTTGGGTCGATAAGAATGGAAACTATTTCACTTTGGAGTCATCAACTAAAAAGCCCTAAAAAATGAAAAAAGGTTCGTTGAAAGTAGTTGGTACAGGGATAACTCTTGGACAACTAAGTTTAGAGGCTAAGGCTCTTATTGAAAAATCAGAGAAAGTACTCTATTGCGTTGCTGATGCTGCAACAGAGGCATTTATTTTAAAGGTAAATCCAACTGCAGAATCGCTTTACGTTTTTTATGATAATGACAAGCCGAGAGGTCAAACTTATAGTCAAATGGTGGAAAGAATCCTTCAATGTGTACGTGAAGGAATGAATACATGCGTCATTTTTTATGGTCACCCGGGGATATTTGTTAATCCTTCACATGCATCAATAAAAATTGCACGTTCTGAAGGATTTGATGCAGTAATGTTACCTGCGATTTCTTCATTAGATTGTTTATTCTCTGACTTAGGTATTGACCCGGTTCATGGATGTCAAATTTTTGAAGCTACTGATTTACTGCTGAGAAACAGACCCATAGATGTTTTTAGTCCGGTTGTTATATGGCAAATTGCCGCAACTGGTGATATGGGCTTTCGTTTTAAAGGTTACGACTGTAGGAATGTTCCTATTCTTGCTGAGTACCTCTTAAAATATTATAAGCCTGATTTTGAAGTAATCGTATATGAAGCTGCGCAATATTCAGTATGCCCGCCAGTAATCCAAAAAATCGCTGTTCAAAATCTACCAGACGCAGATATAACGGGAGTTTCAACTCTATTTATACCGGCTATGTATAATGCGCCACTTCATTTAGAGGCCTTTGAGAGACTTGGTTTACAAGAGGTTTTCGAGGGACGCAGATTAGTGCCATTTAACGGGCAAGTATTTCAGCCTAATATGCAAGAGTCTTTACAATAAACAAGTGATCAACAAAAAGTAATTAATATCTATTATTAACTTAAATATCATTACTATGTATGCACGTATTGCCCGTCGTAAAGTACCCGAAAAGAATATGGCGCAATTTGCTGAAGAAATTCGATCATCTGAATTTCCGAACCCGGCTGAAGCAAAGGGTATAATTGCCTATTATCAAATTGATACAGCTCCAGGAGAAATAACGACTGTATCAGTTTTTGATAGTGCAAATGATTTAGCAGAATGGGATAAAACTTGTAAAAATCACTTCGCCAACTCTAAAATTTTAGAGTTACTTTCAGAACACTGGGCAGATACTATATCAGTTTCTGGAAATGTAAAAAAACTTGTTTAAAAGAGTTAGCTTTTATCGCGTCTTACCGGCT
>DASVST010000380.1:0-11366 GCA_036387965.1 Segetibacter sp.
CTCATATTGCTCTATCAATTCCATCACCTTTTTTTTAGGTGCACCGGTCATAGAACCCATAGGGAAAGTCGCTTGTAAAACATCAGAGAAATTTATTTCACTTTCCAGTTCACCCTTAATTGTAGATATCATCTGATGGACATAAGGGAAAGTATATACATGATATAAATTTTCAACCTCCACACTTCCCTCTTTACATATTTTGCTCAAATCATTTCTAACCAAATCAACGATCATTATGTTTTCGCTTTTGTCTTTAGAGCTATTGACTAAACTTTTCTTATGTTCAAGGTCGGATTGATGATCGGCAAGGTCACGTTGAGCTGTCCCTTTTATAGGTTGAGAAATGATAGTATTTCCTGTCTTTTTTATATATCGTTCAGGACTTGAGCATAGAACGTATTTATCATCAATTTTGTAGAAAGCAGAAAAAGGATTTGGTGAAATGCCAACCAGGTTTTTATAAACAAACAAAGGGTTGATAGAAGCACTTTCAGTATAAAACTCTTGGCAAAAGTTTATTTCATAACAGTCGCCACGTTTAATATGTTCTTTTAATTTCTCGATAATGTTGATGTATTCTTCCTTGTTTATTCGCGGTACAAATTGCACTTCTGCTGAGTCTTCATTTATAAAGGTGGCTTCATTTATCTGCTTGAAAATTTCAGCGGCATCATCATTAATAACACCTATTGAAACAGTATCTTCTTCAAGTTGAATTATGATAGCAGGTACAAATAGGAATGCTTCAGGAAAGCCAATGCCATCAGCGTGATTAGAGTTGAGATCTTCAATCTTGTTTTTTAGATCGTAATTAAAATGCCCAAAAATCCAATCATCATTATCGTTACAAAATGAAGTAAGAGAGGAGAAAAAATCAATACCGGGTTCAAATGTATGTATTGCGCCTGCAGCCAATAAACATTCCTGTGTATGATAAGGAAGTTTGTAATGATGGTTGTCCAATAAACAACAAATGTTGAACTGGGTAGCCCAGCTCAACATTTTATCTTTAAAAATTTCAGAATCTTTTACTGGAAACGATACAAAGTGTCTATTCACTATAGGGTATGGTGATTAATAGTCATCCTCTTCTTCATCATCAAAACCTGATCCACCTCCACCACCAAACAGGTCCTTAAATTCATCATCAACTTTAAAATCATCATCCTCATCTTTGGTGCCTTTCTTTAACCCGCCGCCAGTTTTTGCACCAGACTTCGGGATATCAAATTCATCAAAATCAGGATCCCAATTTTCATCATCGTCTTCAGTTTTCTCCCAATCATCAGCGGTTTCAGCTACTTCATCTTCGTCATCATCGTCCGATGCTGCTTTACTTTTAGTAGATGACTTTGCACCTTTTGCAGGAGTTGTCTCTATATCATCACCCTCTTCTAATTCATCTTCCTCTTTAACTTTTTCCGTTTTTTCAGATGACTTTGAAGTGTTAGCTGCAGAGGTTTTAGAAGCTGATTTTGCTCCCTTATCAGATCTTGATTTCATATTCTAATAAGTTTTTATACGGTAAAATTTCAACGACTTTTTTTATCAGCCAAATTTATTTATTCGAATCCTCATTATAATCTTACAATCTGCTCTCTCCCCGGTCCATTTGAAACGTATTTAACCGGCGCATCTATATGTTTGTTTATAAAAGAAATATAATCATTCATTTTTGATGGAAGATTTTGAGCAGAGTCTACCCTAGTACTATCCTGGTTCCAGCCTTCATGCGACTCGTAAACTGGTTCTATCTTCATTTTAGACATTTGGTATGGAACTTCCTTTTTCTCCTCACCGTTTATTTTGTAAGCAGTACAACATTTTAATTCGCTGAATGTATCAAGTACATCAGCTTTGGTCATAACAACCTGTGTAACTCCATTGATCATACAGGCATATTGCAGGGCAACTAAATCGATCCATCCACATCTACGCGGACGACCAGTTGTCGCACCAAATTCGCTGCCTATCTTTCTTAACTCCTCTCCTGTTGCATCATCTAATTCGGTAGGGAAAGGACCACTACCAACTCTTGTACAATATGCTTTTGTAACACCAAATACTTCTTTTATTTTTTGGGGCGCAATACCTAAACCGGTGCATACACCCGCAGAAATCGTATTTGATGAAGTAACAAATGGAAACGTTCCAAAGTCAATATCCAACATGCTACCCTGTGCTCCTTCAGCTAACACTTTTTTACCTTCACTTATTTTATTGTTGATAAAGTATTCGCCGTTTACAACATTGAGAGTTCTTAAGAATTCTAAAGCTTCAAAAAACTCATCTTCCCATTCAGATATATCTTCATTGAAATGAAAGTTATCTAATAATCGCTGATGCTTTATGCGCAATTTTATATAGGAAGAAGTGAAACTTTTATCCATTAAATCACCAACACGTAAAGCATTTCTTCCTGTCTTATCCATGTAAGCAGGACCAATACCCTTAAGGGTTGAACCAATCTTATCTGTTCCTTTTTGTAGCTCTGAAGCCTTATCTAAAGCTCTATGCGTTGGAACAATAATATTAGTTCTCTCAGAGATAAATAGGTTTTGTTTTACATCAATTCCAAAGGAAGCAACCTTATCGCATTCTCTCTTCAAAGTAACAGGATCTAAAACAACGCCACCACCAATAATGTTTACAGTATGTTGATGAAATATACCAGAAGGTATTTGGTGCAAAACAACCTTTTCCCCTTTTACATATAAAGTATGTCCTGCATTTGGTCCGCCTTGAAAGCGGGCAACCACATCGTATTGCGGAGCAAAATAATCTACTATTTTTCCTTTGCCTTCATCACCCCATTGCAAACCGAGAAGTACATCAACCATTGTATGAGTATTTGTGTTTCGGGCAAAAGTAAGGAAATTGAAGATGGAGAATAATCCTTATTCCGTATCGAACCTGTCGACTGAATGTATTCCCTTTAATTGTTTCAGCGCATCAACTAATTCTTCAAGTTCATCTTTATCGTGAACAAATACTTTTATTGTTCCTTCAAACAATCCTTCTCTTGATTCGATTGTTAGGGCAGAAATATTTATTCTAAGATCTCCGGATATGATAGTAGTAATTTTATTTACTACACCCACATCATCCATTCCTATTATTTTTAAACCTGTAAGAAAGCTGATCTCTTTATTTTTTGCCCACTTAGTTTTTACAACTCTATGTCCATAATTTGCAAGCAATCTGGTTGAGTTAGGACAACTGGTTCTATGAATAATCAAGCCCTTTCCTGTACTTACAAAGCCAAACACATCATCGCCGGGAATTGGGTTGCAACACTTGGCCAAAGTATATTGTATCTTATCACTGCTCTCGCCGAATATTATCAACTCAGAATCTTTCTTGCTGAAAGTTTGAGGTGTGTCAACCGGTACTTCTATTGGCTTTTGAACCTTTGGTGGTTCAAGCTTGTCGCCTATAATTGTGAACTCTTTTAGTTCTTTAAGATCATTTCCTTTTATAGCTATCTGATAAAAAAGATCTAAAGGAGAATTGTATTTATAATAGGCAACTAATATATCAATATTTGTCTGGTGGTAAGAAGCGCCGATGCTTTCTAATTTTCTTTGAAGTATGTATTTTCCTTCTTCAGCAACAGTTCTTCTTTCCTCTTTTAATGCATCTTTTATTTTACTCTTTGCCTTAGCTGTAACAACCATATTAAGCCAGTCGTCGCTCGGCTTTTGCTTGCTGCTGGTGATTATTTCCACCTGGTCGCCACTTCGCAACTTGTGTGCG
Organism: Segetibacter sp.; assembly: GCA_036387965.1. Lineage (GTDB taxonomy): Bacteria > Bacteroidota > Bacteroidia > Chitinophagales > Chitinophagaceae > Segetibacter. The sequence goes on from DASVST010000380.1 coordinate 3,760, forward strand.
ATAGGCACCAACTTATGGTTGATTTTTGCTCCTATGCATTTTGTACCAACAGCACTGTGAATACTAAATGCAAAATCGAGAGCTGTACTTCCAACGGGCAACATTTTCACATCGCCTTTAGGCGTATACACGTATATTTCTTCAGCAAGAAAACTGACTTTAAAATCCTGCAGAAAGTCTACACCATCGGTGTCCTGTGTGCTTAATACTTCCCTTATTTGTCCAAACCACTTATCGAAGCGGTCTTCATCTGAACTGCCTTCTTTATACTTATAATGTGCGGCTAAACCTTTCTCTGCGATTTCATTCATCCTTCGTGTTCTAATCTGAACTTCTACCCACTTACCCAGCGGACCCATTACGGTTGTATGAAGCGCTTCATATCCATTACTTTTAGGATTGCTTAGCCAATCACGTAACCGCTCAGGCGAAGGCGTGTATTCATCTGTTATGATAGAATACACTTTCCAGCAATCTTCTTTTTCTCTATCAGTTGGAGAATCAAGTATTATTCTGATTGCAAATAAATCGTACACCTCTTCAAAAGCAACACCTTTCTTCTTCATCTTGTTCCAGATGGAGTGAATGCTTTTTGGTCGACCGTAAATTTCGAAGTTGAATTGACCTTTATCGAGTTTGTCTTTTATTGGTCGGATAAACTCATTTATATACCGTGCACGTTCACGTTTTGTTTCGGCAAGTTTCTGGGCAATATCTTTATACGTCTCCGGCTCCATGTACTTCATGGAAAGATCTTCAAGTTCCGTTTTTATATTATACAAGCCCATGCGGTGCGCTAACGGGCCATATACCCAAACAGTTTCACTGGAGATCTTCAACTGCTTTTCACGCTTCATGCTATCGAGTGTTCGCATGTTGTGCAGCCTGTCAGCAAGCTTAATGAGAATAACCCGAGGATCGTCGGTAAGGGTCAGTAATATCTTTTTGAAATTCTCAGCCTGTTGGCTTGTATTTGTATCAATTACATTCGATATCTTGGTTAGACCATCTACAATACGAGCTATTTCTGTACCAAACTCCCGTTCAATATCTTCAAGCGATAAATCCGTATCTTCTACGGTATCATGAAGCAAAGCACAAATTGTACTCCTTACCCCCAATCCAATTTCCTCAACGCAAATCATTGCAACGGTAATAGGATGTATGATGTATGGCTCGCCACTTTTTCTGCGCATTGTTCTATGCGCATCCGCTGCCATTTCAAACGCATGTCGCACCAGTTCTTTGTCTCCCCGTTTTAGCTTGGGCCGCAAGGCTCGCAGCAATGCACGATAATGCCTGAGAATTTCCTTTTTTTCCTGCTCCTCCGTTAAATTATATTTAGTTACAACCGGTTCAGTTAATATTACCTGCTCTTCCATACCGTACGAATTTACGTAATCAGCGGAAACATAGCAGTAATTATGCCTGTTAAGAAAAGGCTATTGTAATATGACTTAATAATAAAAAAGGAGCATCGTAGTGATGCTCCTTTTTTATTATTAAGTACTTTACTCCACAGCGAATATGATGCTGTTGACAATCAGAGATGGATATATTAAACTTTCTTTTTCTTTATAACAGACAGCTTTGTAAACTCACTGCCATTAAACATTTTCACGCTATTGATGTCTTGTGTTTTATGCCACTGTTCAAGGTTAGACTCTGTAACAAGTCTCCAGAAATTTTTATGTTTTAACTCATCAAAATCTTTCATTTTCACAAACAAACCTGTGATTGAGTTTCTTTTTTTAAATTCAACTTTAATGAAAGGATTAGCACCTTGTTCGTTTTCTATAAATTTTTCTATTTGTTCCGGCTGCATATTTTGTTTTTTCTATTTGTGAATCGGCCGAAGGTATTAGAAAACAACCATTTTTCCAAGGCATATACGAAATAACCACCAAACAAAGCCATATTTTAACTTCAATTACTTTTTTATTTTTTATTAAAACCCCTACTTTTGCAACCCCGCGGATGTGGCGAAATTGGCAGACGCACCAGACTTAGGATCTGGCGCCGCAAGGCATGTAGGTTCGACCCCTATCATCCGCACTAAAAACCCCTTTAACCCCTAAAGGGGATTTTATTTACTTCAAAATTGCTTCCTCAGGGGTTGGAAGTTTCAAGATTATGGCTACTGTTTCAAGAGAGAATATAGGACTGCTGAACGACAAGATCACTGTCAGGCTTTCCAAAGAAGATTATTTACCCGCATTTGAGCAATCAATAAAAAAATACGCAAAAACTGCAAACATTCCTGGTTTCAGGAAAGGAATGGTGCCTGCGGGAATGGTAAAGAAAATGCATGGCCCAAGTGTATATGCAGATGAGGTTTTACGTACCGTAGAAAAGGAGTTGAACACTTACATGGAGCAGGAACAGATTGATATTTTTGCCCAGCCGCTCCCCGTTGAAAGTGATGTTCGTAACCTGGATATGAACAATCCTACGGAATATGCCTTTGGATTTGAGATTGGACTTAAACCAGTTATAGATCTAGACGTAAACAACATTACTGTTACCCGCCACAGAGTTGAGATAACAGATACAATGATCGATGAAGAAATCGAAAGACTTAAGATCCGCAATGGGAAAATGACAGAACCTGAAGTTGTTGAAAGTGAAGAGAATGTTCTGAACCTGAGATTTACAGAAAGCGATTCTTCAGGCAATCCAATAGAAGGTGGTATTAGCAAAGACAATTCGTTACTGGTAAAATATTTTGCTGAAAGCTTTCGCAGCGAGTTGATGGGTAAAAAGAAAGATGATACCATAATCATCAACCTGATGACAGCCTTTGACGAAAAAGAAAGAGAATGGGTTATAGGAGATCTTGGACTAAATAAAGATGATGCTTTTTTAAGTGAAAGATATTTTAATGCAACAATTACTAAGGTTGGTCTTATCGAAAAGCCTGAGATGAATGAAGAGTTTTTCTCGGCTGCATACCCTGGCAAAAGCATAATTACAGAAGATGATTTTAGAAATGCTGTAAAAGCAGAACTTCAAGCGCATTGGGATGCCCAAAGTCGAAACCAGTTACATGACCAGATTTATCATCATTTGGTTGATCATACACATATTGACTTTCCGGAAGGCTTTCTAAAGCGCTGGATGCAAAATGGGGGAGAAAAGCCGAAAACTGCCGAAGAGGCAGAAAATGAGTATCCATCATTTGCCAACTCTTTAAAGTGGACGCTAATCAGCACGCAACTTTTAGAAAAGAACGAAATTAAAGTTGAACCTGAGGAGATAAAGGATTTTGCAAAGCAGCAAATCATGGGTTATATGGGTGGGCAAGGTGGTGAAGATGCGCCATGGTTAGATAGCTACGCAGATAGTATGCTTAAAGACAAAAAATTTATTGAGAATACTTATTATCAATTGCAAACAAACAAACTGTTTCAGTTACTTGAGGGCAAAGTAAATGTTGTGGAGAAAACTGTAAGTCCTGTTGAGCTAACCGGTATGCAACACAATCATGCTCATTAGTCTCAATCTAATAGTATTTAAGCCGGTGTCCTCACCGGCTTTTTTGTTTCCTGAACCTAAAAAGACTGCAACACACTCATGCTATTTTGGCGCTTTTATATATTTGCATAGTATTTGAACCATGGCATAATTCTATTACCACAAGCCTTAACTTCACTTTTATAAATTATAACGAATGAATTTCGGAAAAGAATTTGAGCACTACGCCATAAAAGACAAAGGCATCAGCAGTGCCACTCTACATAATTTCAAGCAACACCAGGTTACCAATCTTACTCCATACATTATTGAAGAACGACCAATGAACGTAGCGAGCATGGATGTGTTTAGCCGTTTAATGATGGATCGAATCATTTTCATGGGTGAGGGAATCAATGATTATGTAGCAAATATTGTTACTGCACAATTGCTGTTTTTAGAAAGCACTGACCGTTCAAGAGATATCCAGATGTACATAAATAGCCCAGGTGGAAGTGTATATGCAGGTTTGGGTATTTACGACACAATGCAATTTATCGGGCCGGATATTTCAACAATTTGTACGGGTATGGCAGCAAGCATGGGTGCCGTACTAATGTGCGCAGGTGTAAAGGGAAAACGTACAGCTCTTAAGCATAGCCGGGTAATGATGCATCAACCGAGTGGTGGTATTGGTGGACAAGCTAGTGACATTGCAATTACAGTGAACGAGATTAAGAAGATCAAGAGGGAATTATATGAGATTATTGCTTATCACACTGGTAAAGATGCTGAACAGGTAGCAAAAGATAGTGATCGTGATTACTGGTTAAGTGCAGAAGAAGCTAAAGAATACGGTTTAGTTGATGAGGTATTACTTATCAACCCACGGAAACAAAATAAAGATTAATCATCACACATAATTTTGAAAAAGATAATATGCAGTACGGAAAATATATAAGCAAGCCTTTTAGAATGGATGATGAGGAAGAGCCTGAAGAGAAACCAACACCTGAGAAAGAGGAAAAACCTGAAGAAGGGGGCTTATTGAATAAAAAACTTGAAAAGCAATTCTTCGAAAAAAGAGCAGTTTATTTATGGGGAGTTGTAGATGATAAAAGTGCTAAAGACATTGTAAACAAACTTCTATTACTTGATAGTGACAAGCCTGGAGAAGAAATTAAATTCTTTATAAATAGCCCCGGTGGTGTAGTTACAAGTGGCATGGTGATTTATGATACGATGCAAATGATTAGCTCTCCTGTAAGCACCACATGTATGGGACTTGCAGCAAGTATGGGTTCTATCTTACTAAGCGCAGGCGAAAAAGGCAAACGTTTTATTTTTCCTCATGGAGAAGTAATGATCCATCAACCAAGCTTAGGTGGATATTACCAGGGAACGAGTGCGGATCTTGAGATCCAAGCTGTACAGACTCAAAAAACCAAAGAAATGGGTGCGAGAATTTTAGCTGAAAACTGTGGTAAATCCTTTGAGCAAATCATGAAAGATTTCGATCGTGATTACTGGATGGATGCTAATGAAGCCATTGCTTACGGGATAGTTGATCAACTTGTTACAAAGCTGTAGATTGTTGAACTTTTGCAGCTTTATTTACCATATAAATAAAAACAACGCTTTTAAAGGCGTTTTTTTTATTTTTGTATGAGACTGTATCCTCTATTCATACAAAAACCAGAGATTTTTTTATAATTGTTACAATAATGTAAGAACGTTTTTGTATCACGAGATAACACATTATGCCTAAACAAAGTCATTTACATTGTTCCTTTTGTGGACGCAACCGCGATGAAGTTAAAATACTCATCGCAGGGCAAGATGGACACATTTGTGAGAACTGTGTAGAACACGCACAGGAAATTATTGCGCAGGAATTACAGCTAAAACCTGATTCTACACCTGCTTCTTTTAAGTTAACAGTACGTAAGCCTACAGAAATAAAGAAGTTCTTAGATGAGTATATTATCGGGCAGGATGATGGAAAGAAAGTGTTAGCAGTAGCAGTTTATAATCACTACAAAAGATTACAACATAAGCTACCTGAAAATGATGTTGAAATAGAAAAGAGCAACATTATAATGGTTGGCGAAACGGGTACCGGTAAAACATTACTTGCGAAAACAATTGCGAGATTATTGAATGTACCCTTCGCAATTGTTGATGCAACCGTATTTACTGAAGCAGGCTATGTAGGTGAAGACGTTGAAAGTATGCTTACAAGGTTACTACAATCCTGCAACTATGATGTAACTGCAGCTGAAAGAGGTATCGTATACATAGATGAAATAGATAAGATTGCACGCAAAGGTGATAACCCTTCAATTACCCGTGATGTAAGTGGTGAAGGTGTGCAACAAGGTTTATTAAAAATGCTTGAGGGAACTGAGGTATTGGTTCCGCCGCAAGGTGGCCGTAAACACCCGGAGCAAAAGATGATAAAGGTCAACACTCAAAACATCTTGTTTATTTGTGGTGGAGCTTTCGACGGTATAGATAAGATTATTGCTCGTAGGGTTAATACAAATGCAATTGGTTTTAATGTTGATAAGCATATGCAGGAGTATCAAAAGAAAAATCTGCTCCAGTTTATCAATGCACAGGATCTAAAAAGTTTTGGTTTAATTCCGGAACTATTAGGAAGGTTACCGATCGTAACATATTTAAATCCGTTAGATGCAGAGACCTTAAGAGCTATATTGACAGAGCCAAAAAACAGCCTTATCAAACAATATACAAGGTTGTTTGATTTGGAAGGTATTGCATTGAGTTTTGAGAATGACGTTTACAATTTTATGGTTGGTAAAGCAATGGAATATAAATTAGGAGCCCGAGGTTTACGCAGTATTTGCGAAAGCATCCTTACAGAAGCTATGTACGAGTTACCATCTTCTGAACAAAAAGTACTGCATGTAACATTGGATTATGCTGAAAGGCAATTTAGTAAGAGTAAGATGAGCATGCTGAAAGTTGCCTAACGAGTTTAAACAATAATATTAAAAAAGCCGCAAGATTAACTTGCGGCTTTTTTGTGTTGTTAATTCAAGCACCAAATATTACTGCCCCTTTATATCTATTGTTTTCTCAATCGCCTGTAATGTTTCATCTTCTCCTATATCTAACACTGCCAATGCAGAGTACTTACCTTTTGGTACAGTTGAGGGAACTTCAAACTTTACTGACCGCTTGCCATCAGGAAACATTGGAAATTCGACCTTATCAAGTTTAAACTCTTTACCACTTTCAATAGCAGTAAGCGTTAGAGAGGCTTTGCATTGTAGCATAACCTGGCCCGAATTAGCAACCGAAAACGCAAACTTGTTATTTTCCGACTCGATCTTTTTGAAGCTTATAGCTTGTGCCGCAGCTTTAGTCACAGTGGGCGGAGTTTGATAAATATGAATGCCCACCCTCATTACTTCCTTAATCTCAGTTTTTACTACTTTAGATCTTGCCGCTGCGCTATCCTTTTCCTGTACACTTTGCAAAAACAACATTGCCCACCTCATTTTATCGTAGGCTGCGGGTGCAAAAGGCCCCCTTAAAACAACCATTAATTCTTCCGTTTGCTTTGGACCGATTTCAATAAAATTCTTATTTAATTTAACCCAACTTGCACACGATTGACGTAATGTATCTGGTCTGTAATATTCATGTCCGCCTGTTGAATCTCTCAACCAGTCGCCTAAATAAGCTTGAAATGAAATTTTCTCATCAGATACATTTGTTATACGTACCACCTGGCTTTGTGCTTTACCCGGTTCTACCTGGTAATGTAAAATTCCTGGCTGAATAGCAAATTTCTGAGAAAAAGAAACCAAATAGATTGCTAATAAGTACACCAGTAATGAAAATCTTTTCATCTTAATACGGATTGATTATATAAATTCGTTCAACAAAGCAGCTGGTTGCAAACCTTGATGAACATGAAAACGATATTAGTCAAACTTTTATTATTAATTGCCGTCGTTTGTTTCTATTTAAACGGGTTTGCCCAAAATAGCAGAAATCAAGTAGTTCTTACCTCTACACCACTAAACTGGACATTATCTACTGCTGTCCAACTTGAAAATGAACAGCAAATAAGTAATGCATTTAATATTAGAGCTTATTCAAACAATAATACAGGATACTCT
>DASVST010000381.1:0-3565 GCA_036387965.1 Segetibacter sp.
CCATGTCCACTTGCTTCCATCATTTGCTTGTGTGGGTCTTGAAGAATAAATAGTTTTACATCCTTTGGAAAAGCTTTTCAACATCTTCCTTCTTTAGCAATTGTGTACCAGGATTCATGGTTGTAGCTGTACCCGAAGCAATTCCATATTGAAGTACCTGCTTCCATGTATATCCTTGGGTTATAGCATACAGCATTCCTGCTACCATGCTATCTCCTGCTCCTACAGTACTTTTCCTTTTTACTGTGGGTGCATTTGATTTTACAACTTCATCCTTTGTTACCAATAATGCACCGGAAGCACCCATTGAAATTACCATCACTTCGCAACCACCTTTACTTATTATATCTCTTGCTGCTTTTATAGCATCCTCATCTGATAGATCTTCTACTCCGTAAAGGGAGCTTAACTCGCCTATGTTTGGTTTTATCATATACACGCCATCATCAACAGCCTGCTTTAATGGCTCGCCGGAGGTATCGAGCACAAGCCGTATGTTTTTCTTTTTTGCCAATGCTGTTAAGTGGCAAAAAAAATCGTTGGGAATGCCATCAGGCAAACTACCGCTTGCAACAACATATTCAATACCGGAAGCTTGCTCTATTGTGTTTAAACATTCTCGCCATTCTGTTTCTTTTATAACTGGCCCAGGCATACCAAAACGATACTGAAGATTGGCTGACTCATCAACAACAATCAGGTTTTCTCTTGTGGTAGATTCTATAGGAACAACTATGGAATTTATGCCTTCTTTACTTAATAAATCTTCGTAAAACTTGCCGCTATACCCGCCTGCCAAATACATAGCAGATGAAGTTGCACCTAATCTTTTTAACGCCCTTGAAACATTTACACCACCTCCACCGGGTTCAAATTTGGGAGCAGCACATCTTAACTTTTTATCAGGCACGATAGCTTTTACTGATGTGCTTTTATCAATAGCCGGGTTGAGTGTAAGTGTGATAATTTTTTCCATCGTGAAAGTTGAAATGCTATTTAAATATTTCCTGCATAGCAGCTCGTGTAAAGACCATGCCCGGTAAGCTACCTATTATGTTGAGTTCATCTTCAAGAGTTGACTCGTTATCTAAAAACCGTAGTATTTTGTCAGGAGAATTTTTGCTGAACATATCTGCAAATATTTTATCGCCCCTTGCCTTATCATTGTAAAGCACGTTGAGCATAGTGGTATCGTATAAACCAAACCTTCTTGAATAAAGATCTTTTTTAAGAATGGGATGTTCGTTCGTTAGCAGCGATTGAACTAAGGCTTCAGAATGTTTTTGGATAAACTTAAATGTATAACCACTGCTTGCTTTTGTTTGCCCGCCTGCAGTTCCGATGTTTATGATTCTTCCCTCTCCTTTTGAAAATTTATGATTGGTCATTGGTATTACGCCAAACTCTTCTTCAACAACTGTAAACTGGGGTAGCTTTAAAAAAGTAGAAATATAGTTATGGAGACCTTCATCATATTCTTCAGGTTTTAGTAATTTTTTTGTAAAAAGTGTGTACTCGATCAAGGCTTTTGTTTCTGAAACAGGCAGCACATAGCCGAAAGTAGTTCCATGTTGTTGGCTTACCCGGAAGTCCATTAATGTTGCTTCCTTTGGATTGAATGTGGGTTCTTTCGTTTCAACTAAATAGCCTTTAAAATGCTGTAGTAAATAATATTTTCCAGGTTGAATAACAGGCTGAGAAAACATGATACTGTTGAAGACATAATCAGCTGTTATTTTTCGTCCATCCAATAAAACAAATGCGGTGTTGCCTTCATTGCCTAATGCTTCAACTTTTCCATACTGAAAAGTGATGTTGGTGTGTTTTGCTGTTTCATCTAAAACGTAGTTATAAAAATCTATTCCTCTTATCATTTTATATTGATAAGGATATAAATTGAGCAAAGAAGAAAAGTAATGAGAATAAAAATGTACCTGCTGCCATTGATGGTGAACAATGGGTTCGAACAACCCGGGTTTATCTTCCCAAAAACACCAGGTGCGGTCGTTCTTTTCTTTAGGTGTACTATCTACAACAAGAATCTTTTTATCGGCAAATGCCTGGTGTTGCGTTAGCCGCATCAGCAGACTCAAACCTGCCGCACCTGCACCGCTTATTATGTAATTGTACTGATTCACTTTAACACAAATGTTGAGTAAAGTTACCCAAACTTGAAGAGTGCGACGCAAGTAAAGTTGAACAGCGATTAAATGTTGGCTACAAAAAGCATCCAAAATTGAATGCTTTTTATAAAGAGTAACCCCAAGCAATTATAAACCTGCACGAACCGATAAAATAAAATTTGTTCCTGCCGCTACAATACCCGACGAATAAGGTCTGTACCTTTTATTTGTGATATTTTCAAGTCCTGCGTTGATGGATAGCTGATCGCTTACACGATAACTTGTTTTAAGATTTAGTGTGTACCACGAAGGGCTGTAAAGCCTGCCTTGATTATTTGTGGCATAAATAAATGGCTTACTTTGCTCGGATGGAGCAAGGTTGTTTGCACTCACTTCTGCATTATAAATTGCATACAACTCTACCGCAAGCTTTTTGTTTTCGTACCGAATGTTTGTGTTACCATAAAACGGAGGTGCATGACGAAGTTGTACCTCTTGGTTTTTTGTATCATCTGTTTCTTTACCATCAATTAAATTAGCACGTAACTGCCAACTGAAGTTCTTTGCAAAGAACCATTCGTATCCTGCCTGTATACCCCAAACTGTAGCATGGGCAACATTTTGTAACGATTGCACCTTGCTAATTCTGCCTTCATATATTATACTGTCCTGGCCATTGAAATTGAAGGGTCTGCGGACAATAGCATTGTCGAGGTAGGTAAAAAAAGTAGTTACATCGAAGCTGAATTTATTGCGGATGTTTCTTCCAATTCCAAGATCAATGTTGTAAGCATACTCTGAACGAAGGCTGGGATTTGGAACAATAACGTTGCCGGGTTCGGAGTCAAATACCTTTCCTATATCGTCGATGTTTGGAACACGAAAACCTGTTGATAAATTCGTGTTGATTTGCCAGTTTTCTGCTGGTCGATAAACAAGCCCAAGGTTGGCAGTAAATGCTCCTTCTTTTATTTCAGCCTTCGAGAAAGGAAACTTAAAAAAGGTTGTATCGAAGGGAGCTTTAAGTGTGACATAGCTATACCTTATTCCTGAAGACAAAGTAGCTTTGCTGCTCAGGTTGTTCTTGTAGCTCAGATACGCACCTAAAGAATTCCATTTTGAATTATTGGGATAACGTGTTGATGTTGGTTCAGAAATCCTGGTGTTGATATTTATTCTTGAAGCAAATGAACCAACATCGTTGTTTACATATTCAGCTCCATAAAACAGCTCACTCTTTTCGTTGAGGGTTTTATTTAAATCTACGTTTGCTGTGAAGACGTTTACCGTTTCTACCTGGGTTCTCAGTCTTGCATTATTCAATCTCCTGTCGTTCCTGCTTTCTTCATAATCCTGGTAAGCAAGTACCAGCTTTGCTTGATTATACAGCGTAATTGTTTTTGTATGTTCAACCTGCAGCTGGTTCATTTTCCAAAGTTGCG
>DASVST010000382.1:0-4165 GCA_036387965.1 Segetibacter sp.
AATGGCACATTCAAGAGAGGTCAGGCTGCCGTTTCTGAATCATGAATTGGTACAGTTTGTTTTTTCTCTTCCAGCTAATCTTAAAATAAGGGAGGGTTTTACCAAGTGGATTTTACGAAAGTCTATGGATAAAATTTTACCACAGGAGATAACCTGGCGAAAAGATAAGGTTGGATTTGAGCCCCCACAACAAATGTGGATGCAGAACAAACAAATGCAGGATTATATTCACGAAAGCAAAAAGAAGCTGGTGAAGAAAGGAATACTAAAGAAAGAAGTTTTAGATAAAGCCATCAACCCGCAGCATGCGCATGAAGCGGGCAATTTTGATTGGCGATATCTATCGGCAGCCCACTGCTTATAAAAGCTTCTAATATTTTCGTCATCTTTGCAATCTTATTAATTAATTACAATCAACAGCAATGAAATTAGCAACTCGAATTATACATGCAGGCATGGAGCCTGATCCAAGTACCGGCGCAATCATGATCCCGATATACCAGACATCGACATATGTGCAAAGTGCCCCGGGCAAACATAAAGGTTATGAATATGCACGTTCTCAAAACCCTACGCGTAAAGCATTAGAAGATGCGTTTGCAGTACTTGAGAATGGAAAGTTTGGCTTGAGCTTTAGCAGTGGAGTTGCAGCAACAGATGCTGTTATTAAACTGCTTTCTCCTGGTGATGAAGTTATTGCAGGCAATGACATGTATGGAGGCACATACCGAATGTTCACCCACATCTTCGCAAAGTTTGGTATCAAATTTCACTACGTGAATATGCAGGATGTAAGTAATATTGAAGCGATCATCAATACTAATACAAAGCTTGTCTGGACTGAAACGCCTACCAATCCGTTGATGAACATAACAGATATTGCGGCTGTTGCAGCATTAACTAAAAAGCACAATATTCTGCTTTGTGTTGATAATACTTTCGCTTCACCATACCTTCAGAACCCGCTTGACTTAGGCGCTGATATTGTTATGCATTCTGCCACTAAATATTTAAGCGGGCATAGCGATGTTATTCATGGATGTTTAATGATGAATGATCAGGAGCTTCGAGACAAATTATTTTTTATCCAAAAAAGTTGTGGCGCAGTGCCTGGCCCGCAGGATTGCTTTTTAGTGCTTCGTGGAATAAAAACTTTGCACGTTCGCATGCAACGCCATTGTGAGAATGGCGCAAAGGTCGCTCACTTTTTAAGAAATCATCCAAAGGTTGAAAAGGTGTATTGGTGCGGTTTTGAAGATCATCCTAGTTATGAAATCGCAAAAAAGCAAATGCGTGATTTTGGTGGCATGATGAGCTTTACTTTGAAAGATGACAGTGTAGAAACTGCTATTAAAGTTCTGTCCTCAACAAAATTATTTTCTTTGGCTGAGAGCTTAGGTGGAATTGAATCGCTTATCAATCATCCATCAAGTATGACGCATGCTTCTATACCAAGAGAAGAAAGAATAAAGAACGGCCTTTCAGATTCGTTAATACGTTTAAGTGTGGGAATTGAAGATGCTGATGACTTAATTGATGATTTGCAGCAGGCTATTGGCTAACAAATTTTATTCTATGAAAGAGGTGATCAGGTTATAGAGTTGAAACTCACGAATGATCTTGTGATACCGGTAATATTATCTTGAATTCAGTGCCTTTTTCTACTTTACTTTTTGCAGTGATTAGACCGTTGTGCTTGTCAATGATCTTCTTAGCTATTGCAAGTCCAATACCTGAGCCTTCATAGTTATCTTTTGCATTCAACCGCTCAAAGAGAGCAAATATGTTTGCCAAATATTTTTCCTCAAAACCAATTCCATTATCTCTAATGCAGATCAGGCAATATTGTCCTTCTTTTTGTTCGTGGCTATCAAAAGATTTCCCGGAAATACGCAGAGCCTTAATGTTAATTACAGGTGCCTGTCCTGGCCTCGAAAACTTTAGGGCATTGCTTATAATATTTTGGAATACCTGCCTTATTTGGCCCCTGTTTACTTCAATAGTGTCCAGTTCATCAATATTGATCTCGGCTTTTTTATCGTGAATTATTAACTCAAAATCTTCAAGTAACTCGTTCATTAGTTCGTTCAGGTTTACTAACTCTGAATAATTGTGATTTGCGGAGAGCCTTGAGTAGGTCAAAATATCAACAATCAATGCCTTCATTCGTGTGGAAGAAATAATGATCTTATCGATGTATTTTTTCGATTCAGGATTAAGATCAGTTTGCTTGTCTTTTAAAAGATTTGAAAATATCTGGATCTTACGTACGGGCTCCTGTAAATCATGCGAAGCAACAGATGCAAATTGCTGTAGATCATGATTGCTTGACTCTAATGCCTGGTTAATTTCCGCCAACTGCTCATTATTCATCTTCAATTGCAGTTGTGTAGCTTTCTGGGTAGTAAGGTCAGTCACAATAATACTTAACGAAACACCTTCTTCTAGCGCGAGTGTCGTTAATGATAACTGTACCGGTGTATGCGCCTCTTCACTCTTAAGCAATAGCTCTCCTTTACAGTCGCTTTTCCAACGTGTATCAAAAAGTTCTTCATATTGAAGTTTATTTTCTGGTGCAACGAATTCTTCGAAATGTATTCCGATTACCTGCGATAAGGGCAAGTGTACCATTCTTGCAAACTGCGAGTTTGAATAAAGAATAATTCCCTTTGAATTGAGTGTAACGGCACCTTCGGCCATTTTCTCAATAAAAAATCTATACGTCTGATCGGCGCTTTTTAATGTAAAGAGTTGAGGGCCTTGATCACTCTGCACTACAAGTGCATCTATCTGGCCTGTGCGAATTGCTTCAATAGTATCATTTGCCTCTTGCAACTGATAACGAAGCTCTTCTAACTCCCTTTCAAGATCTTCTTGTGTTTTATGTAAAGATTCCTTTTGTGCCATTTATTATAAAAGTCCTAATCCTTTCAAAACTTTTTGCTTATCAGATAAGTCCCCAATCATTCTTCGTTCGGGCAAGGGTTGTTTTTTAATAAGAATTGGCAGCGCTATTAGTTGCTCCTTCGCAGCTAACGCACCCTGCTGGTAGACATCGATTATCTCTAATGAATATCTCCCTTTCAAATGATCTTCACAAATCTCTTTGATATTGGTAACAGCCCTTATTGAGTTTGGTGTAGCACCTGTAATAAATAAGCTGAGAACATATTCAAATTCTTTTTTCAAAGCTCCACTCGACTTGCCTGACTGGTGTACTTTCTTAGTCATTTTATAATTTTACCGGTCGAATGTCTAGCCCTACCAATACCTTTTCTTCATTAGATAAATCGCCGATGATTTTACGAATAGGTACAGGCACTTTTCGTACCAAAGTTGGTATCGCTAATATCTGGTCTCCTTCTGCTAATTGCGGGTGTACCAGCAAGTCGACAATCTCAATTTTATATTGATCCTTTAAATGCTCTTCGCAATACTTTTTCAGGTTGTTTAAAGCTGCTACAGATTTGGGCGTATTACCCGCTACATAAAGCTTTAGTTCGTACTTATATTCTTTTTTTTCTGCTGTTCTACTTACTTTTGTGCCAGCAGTTTTAGTTGCTTTTGTGCCAGCAGTTGTAGTTGCTTTTGTGCTAGCAGCTTTACTTGCTTTTGCCATTGTTGGTATTTTTTGAAGCCCTGTTTTCTATCATTTGACTACGGTTTTTCTCCATCACTTCTTTTCTAAGGTCTTCTTCCATATACGATCTTTTTAATTCCTCCTGAACCGTTTCAAACTCCTCGTGTAAAGAAGCGATCTTTGCTTCTAGTACCTTTCTTTTTCGTTGTATCTCTACCTCTTTTCTTCCTAAAGCATGGGTACGTAATTCTACACCGGTTATTTCGCTCAATTCCTGTGCTTCTCTTGCAGAACCAGTCAGTACTCCTTCCGGGCCTAAGTACACATCTACAAGGTCAAGCCCTTTATTTGAGATCATAAATTCTCTTACCTGGTTTGAATGTCTCATGCCACGTGATTTCATGATGTACATGCCCCGATTTCTTTCGCCGTTTGATTCTATATCACGAACCTGTATCCAGGCATCGACAAGTGAAGAAACACCCTCGTCAGTTTGCTCACTTACAGTATTATTTAAAGTTAGCGCAGTAAACAGAACAGTAATTTGTTCAGCCTGTAAAAAATCAATCAGCCTTGTTAGCATTG
>DASVST010000383.1:0-11654 GCA_036387965.1 Segetibacter sp.
TTAATAGAATGTTGATGGCCACAGCGAAAAAGGTATAAACTGCCATTAGTGTTTCAAACGTACCTAAAATCACAAGAAAAATTCCAGTCATAACAGAAACAAGCAGCGCAATAGTTGGTGTGCCTCCTTTGTTTACTACTGTTGCTTTGTCTATAAACAATCCATCCCTTCCGAGACCGTATAATATACGTGGCACAAACATTAGGTTTGAATTAAGGATGCCTAATACTGAAATAACAGCAATAGCAGTAATAACTTTTGAGCTTTGTGAGCCAGAAACTTGTTTCATCGCATCAGCTGCTGCAAGATTTGATGTTGACAATTGGCTAATGGGAAGAACATACAATAATGCACAAACAACAAGTAAATAAATAACCATTACTAATACTACACCACCATGAAGTGAGCGCGGAATATTCCGAGAAGGGTTTTTATCCTCTTCAGAAAAGTAAACTACAGAATTCCACCCTCCATAAGCTCCTAACACAAGCTGAAAAGAAAGAATGAACCAGATTTACCAAGACCATATAGAACATGGGCTTACCCTTTTTCACCAATGCTGTTGATGTTAATTAGCATTGCTCTGTTTATCGGATATATTATCAGTGATACTCAAAATAGCCTCATTGCTATTACTGCTTTAGTGTTAAGCTATCCGATCTATAAGTATGTAATAAAAAAAGGTGGAGTGACAGAAAAACAATTGTAAGATACTTTGCCCTAGACATTCTTAGCAAAGGCTTTTAGTGCCTTAAATTTAACCCGTTAGTTCTACTACCTTAGATGAAATAATGGATACAATAGACAACCAACAAACGTTAGAGCATATTGCCAAAGCACATAAGCTTGTTGAGAAAAATTACCTGCTTAACCCGGCAGTTCCCGGCTCAGAAGAATGGCTAAACAAAAGAAGACTTTTATTAGCAGATCTTTCATTACATCTTACAGATGCTTGTGTAAAAGAAGAAATGGATGTCGAGAAAATAAAAAGGTACCTGTATTCTATCCTGGTAATTGCAAATGATTTTGCACCAGAAGCCAACTTAAAAGAAACAGCTCAAAAGTTATTGCCGGAAGCAACGGCTTAATCAATATCTTGGTTCTCCTACAACATTCAGTTAAGTACACCTGTAAAGGCGGAAGGTTAATTTACCGCAGACATACCACCAACATTTTCCTCGAGGTAATATTGACCGATATAAAACGCTTATACCCCGCTTATGTAGTTGTTATCAAACACAAATACAAATAAAATAACTTTATACTTCAACAAAAAAAATTATAAATCATGAAAAAGTTATTATTTCTGACACTACTCTTCGGTGCAATAACCACTACTACCGTAAATGCTCAAGCCGGCGATCCGCCAGTTCCGCCAGCTGCACCTACACTAAAGCAAGTTATAGAAAAACAAGCACCGGGTTTGGTTGAAAAAGCAGGGCTGACACAAGCGCAGGCAGAGAAAGTTATTCAACTTAATTATGAAATGCGCATGCAAATGCTCAATTTTAAAGATCTGAGCGATGCTGACCGCAGCAAAAAAGTCGCAGATTTAAAGGCTGAGAAAGAAAAAAAATTCGCTGAGTTTTTGTCTGCTGATCAACTCAAATCAATGAATGCATATCACGCAGAGATGGCTAAGAATGCGCCAAAGAGAGAAGTAAAGCAATAATACACTGCTCCATAAAAAAAGCTGCCCCAAGGCAGCTTTTTTTGTTTGCTGAAACTAAAACCTGTATTTGATAATGTTATTTGGCCACTAAATCTGAATGAAAAACAATTACATCTAAAAGAACCAATGGACACAACAGAAAACCAACAAACTTTAGAACATATTGCCAAAGCACATAAACTTGCTTAACCCCGCAGTTCCCGACTCAGAAGAATGGCTAAACAAAAGGAGACTTTTATTAGCAGATCTTTCATTACATCTTACCGATGCTTGTGTAAAGGAAGAAATGGATATCGCAAAAATAAGAGGTACCTATATTCTATCCTGGTAATTGCAGATGATTTTGCACCAGAAGCCAACTTAAAAGAAACAGCTCAAAAGTTATTGCCAGAAGCGACAGCTTAACAAATATCTTCTCTTCAAACATTTTGCCGGTAAAGAACACCCTGTTCTCCCCTGGTGTTCCAAACCCACGAGTTATCCGACCGCCGTTCTATCGAGGTGTTCCAAACTCAAAAGTTGTTCGCATATATAATGGTTTATCTTAATTAATATTCATTAATATTCAAGTGAAGTATCTTTAACCAACAAACTAAAATTATAAATTATGAAAAAGTTTTTTTTCCTTACGCTGATCTTAGGTGCCCTAATCTCATCTACCTCATATGCGCAAGCCGGTGATCCGCCAAGTATGCTGGAGCAGATGAAAGAAAAACAAAAGCCAGAGTTGGTACAGAAAGTAGGACTGACCGACGCGCAGGCAGAGAAAGTTATCGAAATCAATTATGAACTTCGGATGGCATCTGTTAACTTCAAAGATCTTAGTGAAGCTGACCGTAAAACTAAAATTGCAGAATTAATGGCTGTGAAAGATAAAAAACTGAGCGAGTTTCTGACGCCTGAGCAAATAAAAACGATGAATGCCTATTACATAGAGAAGAGAAAGAACATGCCCAAGAAAGATTAAAATTAATCATACACTAATAACAAAAAAAGCTGCTGAAAGGCAGCTTTTTTTGTTTGCAATAAGGTTCGCATAACATCAGAGTTCTAAAACAAGGCTGTAGGATAATAACCAGACAATAATAACTTCCCGTTCTCCCTACGTGTTCCAAACCCAAGAGTTGTTCCCTCAGCTCTCCGTAGTGTTCCGAAGGACAACTACGGAGGTAAATGAAAAGCCAGACACTGAAGCTGAAACTTACTATTGTACTCGTGTATAAAGCTGTTGTACTTCTTCCTCACTCAATAGCCTGTTGTGAATTCTTATCTCGTCCAACTCACCTTTGAACCAAGATCTATCGTTAAATCTTCCGTTACCAATTCTTCCACCAAATCCGAATGAGGCAAGTATATCTTTATCTGCGAGGTTTGTAAATTTCTTTCCATCAACATACAGATATAATGCCCTGCCTCTTTTACCAAAAGCTACGTGCTTCCATGTATTTAGAGTATTTGTAATTGCATCATTAACCCCGGTGCCTGAACAGGAATTGTTGAATTGAGTAAATGTACAGGTGCCCAAAACAGCTTGCACCCTGTACGTGGTTGTTGAGGGAGGATTATAGAGTTCTATCGAGTGTGAATACGTTACCGGTATTCCACTGGGTTGATCGGCGTATGGTTGAAACGCCATTAATCGCGGGCTAACAACACTGTGCGTGGCAGGACGCATCCAAAAAGAAATGGTGAAACTATCCAGCAGGTTTGCTTTCGGCATTGATGGTATCGTCATTGATGAATTTACACCATCGAAGTAATAAGCCGTGTTTGAATTACCTGCTTTGTCTTTAGCAAGCGTTGCAGTGTTTTCAGTTAAGTCATAATTATTACCACTAGAATCCTTGGTGTTTCCGGTAAACGGGTAGTAAGCGATTAACCCATTCTTGATAGTATCGGGTTTTTCAATTGGTTTTGCATCTTCTTTTTTGCATGATAAAAACGTCAGCGAGGCGAGTACAACTTTCAGGTAGCTTTTCATAAGACTACAATGTTATGAAATTGATTGTTAAACATTAGAGAAGATGAAGTAAAAAAATGCTTCTTAATAATGCAGCGTTTTTCAACCAAAAGAAAACCATCGCCACTTACTTTCTGATCCGAACAACCGCACATTATGGAGCAGGAAACCCGGCCCTTTGCAGTGTTCCGCAAGACAACGACCGGGGTAAATGTAAAAGTATATCTTTAAAAGACTAAACCTCTTTTATGGATACTGCTGTTCAACCCGAGAAGCTGCCATGGCCTTTATGGAGAAAAATTTCGTTTCGTTTCTTTTTCATCTACCTCATATTGTTTATAGGTCCGTGGGGGTGGTTTAGTATTATACCCGGTGTGAACTATATGCTGAACTTCTATTACGAGTTACTAGACTGGCTCGTTATTAAATCCAATTATCACTTTTTTCAGGTTTTTGGTGTTAAAAATGTAAAGCCTGTATATAATGGGAGTGGTGATACTTCATATAATTGGGCAACTCTTGCATTTTTCTTTTGTGTATCTGTAATAGGTTGCATAATATGGTCACTGATACAAAGAAGAAAGATAAACTACAGGCAAATGAACTACCTGCTCTGCCTCTTGGTCCGGTATAATTTAGCGCTCGTTGCTTTCCAATATGGATTCGATAAAGTGATGATGTTGCAAATGCAATTTCCTACATGGTCACAATTAGCTACACCTCTTGGAGATTTTTTACCTATGCGGTTTTCGTGGATGTTTATCGGCTATTCAGCGCCATATCAAATATTTTCAGGAGTAATGGAAGTAATGGTTGGAATATTATTGTTATGGAGACGAACAGCTACGTTGGGTGTATTAGTTGCCACTGCAGTTTTTATAAACGTGATGATGCTTAACCTCTGTTATGATATCCCTGTTAAGCTCTATGCAATGCATCTGGTTTTAATGTGCTTTTACCTACTTGCTAATGAATACCAGCGGATAGCCTGTTTTTTTGTTTTGAATAAGCCGGCGCCCTTATGCAATATTTATTCATATCCGCTTACTAAAAAATGGATGCGGGTATCAAAAGTAATTCTGAAACTTGGTATCGTGTTCATCATCTGTAAGGGAATTTCCGAAACACAAAATGTGTACAACTATTATATCGGTGCAAAGGAAATTAAGCCGATGAATTCAGGAGTGTATGATGTTACTGCTTTTGTTGTAAATAATGATACAATAGCACCTTTGCAAAGTGATACGCTTAGATGGATGGATCTAATAATTGACGAAGGTGGAGTGGGCAGCATAAGAACATCCGACACTGCTTTTAGAAGAAGATACGGAAGAGCTTATTTTAACTTTGCCGCAGATACTGCTAAGCAGATGCTTCATCTGAAAAAGAATGCTCAGAGTAGTGCTTTTATTGTTTCTTTTAATTATCAAATACCCGACAGCAACACAATATATTTACGAGGTAAAAAGGGAATGGATTCTTTATATGTTACCCTAAAAAAAAGCAATCGACATTTTCAATTGGCGAAAAGGCAGTTTCATTGGTTAAGTGAAGCAAACAGATAACATGTATGGAAAACAGGGTGTCAAGTTTCAAAAATCAAATTTTGTTGAACGGTATTTTGCCAGACGTTTGATCTCTTAGTTCTACTACCTTAGCTTCAAAAGAAATAATGGACACAATAGAGAACCAATAAACTTTAGAGCATATTGCCAAAGCACATAAGCTTGTTGAGAAAAATTACCTGCTTAACCCGGCAGTTCCCGGCTCAGAAGAATGGCTAAACAAAAGGAGACTTTTATTAGCAGATCTTTCATTACATCTTACAGATGCTTGTGTAAAAGAAGAAATGGATATCGAAAAAATAAAAAGGTACCTGTATTCTATCCTGGTAGTTGCAAATGATTTTGCACCAGAAGCCAACTTAAAAGAAACAGCTCAAAAGTTATTGCCGGAAGCGACAGTTTAATTAATTATCATCCAGGCTATAATATAGAAGAGCCCCTGATCTTGCAAGAGCTCTTGATTGTTTTTACACCAGCCGTTTTTTGTACTTCCTTATATAGCAGGCACTGTTCTATACGTCTCTTTTGTTGCCTGCTGCAGTGCATGTCGGTCAGCATTCCTGATGTGATATGCCATCCATAAATATGCAGATCCCCATAGCGCATTAGCGGCAAATTGAATCATAACACCAGGCACAGGAATTAAAAGAAATCCAAGAAAGGCTAGCCATCCGCTCCACTTTGGTAGTACGCCGCTTCTATAAACAGCAACTGCCATTACAGCCAGTCCAACTAATGTAAGTACAAGTGAAAGAAAAAAGAAAACACCCAGGTGACCTTCAATAGCGGCAAATGAAAGCGCATTTGTGTCGCCGTTTAAATGCAGCTTCGCTAAAGCAGGAAACATGAAGAAAGCAACAGCAAACACACCCACACCCAAAATATGATGCATCAGCGTTAGCAGCAAACCATAAAAAGCAATTCGCTCCGCATTAGTTTTTTGCAGGTACAGGTATAGTCCTATAGTCCCTATCATTTCCATGATCACGCCAATAAAACCTCGCAGTCCCCACAATGTGTAATTGGATGATGTGACCAGCTTTGCAAAAGCGCCAGGTCTTTTTGTTGCCTCAAACAATACATTTTCTTGTGCAATAAGCAGGTCGCCAAAGGCAAAAAGCATTCCTGCCAGCCCGATAATCACCAGGCAGTTAATTGATCTTTGTTTCATAATTGTTGTTTTTTATTTAATTGGAATAAACCATTCGATTAAAAGATGATCCGCATGTTGGTAAAGCGGTAGTTGTTGGAATTTGAAATACGAGGCGCCATGTTTATGCTCCATTCCTGATTCTTCGTACAGGTGCCTGTTGATTTGCCCGCTAATATTTTTATATTCTGACACCGGGCAGCAGAACTTATATTTTATGAATTTTCCCTGAGGCAATACAGTACTGAAATATTTACTTGCAGCCGGCTTTATGTTCGTTTTACAAACAATTGCTGCATCATAACGAAGCAGACTATTTTCATTTACATTCTGGCAATCATGCAAGATGCTGTAGTATTCAAAATCTTCTTCTTTCAAGCCGGCATCTTTTATATAAGCCGCCACTTTTGCCCATACTTTGTAACTGTCCTTCGATAAGTAATTCGTGATAGTAGGAAAGACAATGGCATTCTGTTGCTGCAAACGAACGACCTCTGTTTTCAGCGACACATAGGACTGCTGATTAAGATCAAGATGTCGCTTTTCTTTGCGGTAAGAAGTAGGTGAAACGCTGTATATTTTTTTGAATGCCCTGCTAAAAGCACTGTCATTATCGTAGCCTACCAGCACCTTGATTTCAGAAACAGAAATATTGGTTAAAGAGAGCAGGTAACCTGCCTTATGTATGCGCTGCCGCGTAATAAAACTGCCTATAGGTTCTTTCATCGCTTCTTTTAATTTACGATGAAGATGAAAAGAAGAATACCCGGTAAACTGCGCAAGTTGTTCAAGCGAGATTTCTTCTTCCAGATGATGATTTATATAAGCTAATACGGCGTCGAGCATTGTTGTTAATTACAAGACAAATGTAAAATGAGCGTTTGATAAACACTGTGCCGATCTTGCGGAATAAAAAACACTGTATCAGATCTTTCATTACATCTTACAGATGCTTGTGTAAAGGAAGAAATGAATATCGAAAAAATAAAAAGGTACCTATATTCTATCCTGGTAATTGCAAATGATTTTGCACCAGAAGCCAACTTAAAAGAAACAGCTCAAAAGCTATTGCCGGAAGCAAAAGTTTAATTGATCTTTCTGGTTCTCATACAATTTGCAACTGAAGAACACCAGCATGGGCGAAACAGCAATTTTAAATCTGAGGTGATAATACTTACCGGAAAAGCAACGGTTATCTAAAGAAGGTTCTACTGTTCTCGATGATTTTCGCTATTCTATCAATGCTTCGCATTAATCTTATTGAAAAGCAGGTGTCTTATTCTGCCTGTATTTAGCTCATAACCTGTTACCTGATTTTTACTGTTGCGGATAAATTTCAATAGGTATGGTCCGCCTTTAAAGCCATCCTTTTGTATATACTCCAACTTGTTTTTTACAGTAAAACTCTGATTCGATGTAAGTTTCAGGCTATGATCTTCAAGTAAAAAAGTGTGCTTGACGTCGGTCTCGGAATTATAAAACGTACCAACATATTCTCTCAACTCCCTATCAAGTTGCATAGTATCTTTCGTAGGTGGTGTGTATTTCTTCAGTCTTCGGTGACTGCCTGGCCAATACTGATCTACAATCGCATCATCTGAACGATTGCCGGAGAACACAAATTTCACATCGGGATTGGCGATTGAGACAAGTGTGTCTCCCTGCCCTCGTACAAGCAAAAGGCTGTTAGGTGATGATGTCCAGTATACTTGTTGATCCTTTAGGTTATAACTAAACTGCACACCATCGTCTGCAATATAGTTTCCCATGTATTTTGCAAAGGCAAGAGTATCCTTAATTTTTGCCATGCTGCTATCAATTTTTTTCTTTTCAGCTATCGCATTATTTGGTTTGATGAATAAACTGGTTAGCTCAGTAGCCTTTGCACCAATATTGGTTGTTGACAGATTGCTTAAAAGTATGAATCCGATTTTCTCATCGGGAAATACACCAACATAAGTTCGGTAACCTGCATCTGCACCATTGTGAGAGAACCGCCTCCTACCGTTATAATCATCCACTATTATTCCTGATGCATAAGGTATCGTAGCACCGTTGTTCAGAACAGCCTTTGTTGTTAACTTTCCAATTGTACTTGCATCACCAGCTTTGGGATTATAAAAGTTCATCACCCACTTGGCCATATCTGTAACATTAGTAAAAAGGCTGGTGGCACCTGCATTAGCATAGTTAAGCACTGCATTGGCAAAGCGGTCGTTGTCTAATGGTCTGTAAGAATAGGCACGGTTTGGTACCAGTTCGGTGTGGTCGTCATGCACATGGGTAAACTTCATGCCCAGCGGTTTGAAAATGGCAGAGTCTGAAAATTGCCTAAAAGATTTACCTGAAATGGTCTTTACAATTTCAGCCATCAAAGTATAGTTGCTGTTGGAGTAACTGTATTCCGCGCCAGGCGTAAAATTTAATGCCTGCTGGCGGCTTAAAAGCGTCAACAAATAGTCCTGCGTAATAACATCGTCCATGCGCTTTCCGGAAATAACGTTTAAGTCCCATTGATCTCGAATACCACTCGTATGATTAAGCAAATGGCGGATAGTTATTTTATGCTTTAAATCGGGAAACCATGTTAAGTATTTGCGTATGTCATCATCGAGTTTGAGTTTGCCTTGGCCTTCCAGCAGCAAAATACAATAGGCGGTAAACTGCTTTGAAACAGAAGCCATGTGATAAATGCTTTCAGAAGAATTTGGAACACTATATTCCAGGTTTGCCATTCCATATCCTTTCGAAAAGATAAGTGAGTCGTTGCGAACAATACCAATGGAAAAGCCAGGGCTTGTAGCGCTTCTCTTATGGGAAAATAACTGATCGATCTTTTTTATAATCGAATCTGGAAGTACCTGGGCAGTTGTTGTATAAGCAAGTAAAGAAAAAACAAGCACTAAGCTACTTTTCGACTTTAAGGAAAGGCACATAGAGGAGGTTTAGGTAATAAATATATTGTTTCTTACATCCAGCGAGAAATATATATTCCAACACTTAAATCACCTGGTGTCTGTAGACTTCAAGTTTTAGAAATCAAAAAAAAGTTGATAGCTTCAAAAGATATAATGGATACTATCTTTAATTATGCATCATACCTTCATCCGCAAAGCCACTCCAAACGATTTAGAAACTCTTCTTCGGTTTGAACAAGGTGTTATTAACGCTGAACGGCACTTCGATCTCACACTGAAGGGAGAACCTACTCATTATTATGACTTGCAAGAAATGATTACGGCTCCGCACATTGAGCTGTTAGTAGCGGTAGTAAACGGAGAATTAGTTGGCAGCGGTTATGCCCGCATCGAATCTTCCAAACCTTACCTACAACATAATAAACATGCTTATCTAGGCTTTATGTATGTAGAACCGGCACATCGCGGCAAAGGCATCAATGCACTAATTATAGAAGCTTTGGAGAATTGGATTTCCTCACAACAGTTGCATGAAGTTCGATTAGATGTATACCATCAAAATGAATCAGCCATCAAAGCATACGAAAAAGCGGGCTTTTCCAAACACATGATTGAAATGCGAAAAAAAATAAAGACATAAACAGATATAACTTTAATTTGATTCATCTATATCTCTTACTTTAAAAAAACAATATGAATCGCAGAAAATTTTTAGCCAACTCCTCACTCCTCTCACTTGCAACAGGTTTTTTTGGAGGTAAAGCCATTGCTTCGCCTGCAGCAAAAAATAAAAAAGCATCATTGCGTTTCGCTTTTTTATCAGACGTACATATAAAACCTACAGAAGTGTCTGAGCTGGGGATGAGGAAGGCCTTTAGACATGTAAATTCAAATAAAGCGGCAGTCGACTTTATCATCAATGGTGGAGATTCTATAATGGATGCAATGAAAGCAGACAAAGTAAAAGTGCAGGCACAGTGGGATGTATGGAACAAAGTAGTGACCGATGAAAATAAACTACCCATGTATCACTGCATTGGTAACCACGATGCTTGGGGGTGGCAAATGACAGAGCCGGAAATAAAGAGCGATCCGTTATATAATAAGGCTTGGGTTGTGAAAGAACTAAGTATGCCCAATCGGTTTTATTCGTTCACAAAGCCGAACTGGAAATTTATTGTACTTGATAGTGCTCATGAAAACAATGGAGGCTACATAGCAAAAGTAGACGATGAGCAATTTGTATGGTTAGAGAAAGAACTTAAAGAAACACCTTCAAATCAAAATATCGCAATCATCTCTCACATACCAATTGTTTCTTTTTGTTCGGCAATGTTTTTTGACACAAATGAACCGAATGGAGATCTTAAAATTTCGAGAGCATTATTACACACCGATACCAGGAAAGTCACGAATTTGTTCACCACTTATAAAAATATTCGATGCTGCTTAAGCGGACATATTCACCTGCAGGATGCAGTAGAATATAAAGGGATCAAATACTTCTGCAATGGAGCTATTAGTGGTAATTGGTGGAACGGTGCTTTCAAAGGCTTTGAACCGGCCTACGCAATTTTTCAGTTTTATAAAGATGGAAATGTAAAAAGGGAAATGGTTAATTATTCCTGATTTTTAGAATTGCCTTGCTGCATGAGGGATTTCAAATGCCAGCAGTTAATAAATACAAGCCACGTTACCAACAAACCATTGAATCATCGTTAACTATGAAGCTATCCATATTTTTATCCTTTTTGTTGGCAACGACACTCTCCTTTGGACAACGCCTTTCAAAGAAACAAAAGACAGACAGTTTAACTGTTGCAAAAATAAACATAGTAAACAAGTTTTTAGATCTTAAGCCTACAGACCTTGTAGCAGATATCGGGACGGGTCCAGGATACAGCTTAATTCCAATCGCGAATAATTGTCCCGAATGCAAATTTGTTGTTCAAGACATAGACAGCTTATCGTGCAATGCCAGGTCTCTCGGTAAGAAAATCAATAATAGTGGTAACAAAACAAGCATACAGAATTTCACTTTTTACTACGGAACAGAAAAAGCTACTAATTTGCCTCCAGCAACGTTTAGTAAAGTTTTGATTTTTGATGTCATCCATGAAATGACATATAAAGATGAAATGCTGAATGACATAAAAAGAATTCTACAAGCCAAAGGTTTAATATATATCGAGGAAATATTGGTACACAAGACAGTGAAAAAAGATAGGGTATGCAATTATCCTTTCCTCACAGAGGCAGAATTCAAAAAAGTATTAGCAGATAACAAAATTGCAATCAAGAGAGAAAGTATAACCTTTGACAACGGAAAGAATAAATACATAAAAATATTTGAGTGTTTACCTTTTCTCTAATCTGCTGCCAAGATGCT
>DASVST010000384.1:0-6982 GCA_036387965.1 Segetibacter sp.
TGTTAAGGGTGAGTAAACCAAACCGTGCCATGTCATAAGCATTAATAAACATTCCCCCGCCCCAATGACCGCCACCACTTACTGATTGAACTGCCTGCCCGTCTAGTACAATCCATGCATTACGATAGCCCGTCCAACGCCATGTATTAGATGCACCTATAGGATCCATTACATGTTCCTTAAGCACCTGTGGCAAAGGCTTGCGCCAAACACTTGTTGCTGCAAGTGCAAGTGCATTTACGCGTACATCATTATATTCATAAACAGCACCGGGAACATTTCTCTTCCTGTTCAACCATTTTGATGCATTCGCGTCAGGACGATCTGCCCAATCAGGCTTACCCCACAATGTACCTTCCCAATCACTGGTTTGCCTTAGCATAACATCCCATGTAAGGGTTTTATTATGATCAGATGCAAAGGGTGTAAGTAGCTCGAGTGTTCCTAAATCAGCGGCAGAACGTTTGTTTAAAGGATCATACACTTCGATTGGCGGCACATATTTAGCGACAGTATCATCAGCGCTTTTAATCAGCCCCTTATCTACCGCAAGACCAACAACGGTTGACAGAAAACTCTTTGTAACACTGTGCGTCATATCTGGTCTGTATGGCTCACCCCATGACGCTATCATGTACCCTTTATAAATGATAATGCCTGTTGCGTCACCTCTATCAGCAAAGGGACCGGTGCCTTCACCAAAGGGTTCTTTCCCAAACGACATTGCCTGCGATAACTCCATACTGCGCGGCTGTTTGCTTTCATGGTCTTTAGCATACCGAATTGCTTGTGAAAGTTTCGCAGTGTCAAATGAATTGGATGCATCTATTTGCTTCCATTCGCCTGCAGGCGGAAAGTATGACTTGCCGGTTTGTTGCTTCGTTTTTTGGCTATAGGTGAAAGTGGTTTGCAGAACGAGTAGAAAAAGAAAGAGTTGTTTCATTAAAGCAAGATAATATTTGATGATGATAGTAAATACTTCCACGTCATTGCGAGGAGCGGAGTGACGAAGCAATCTGCTTTGTTATTCACAACAGGCTTATAGTTGTAATAGCGGATTGCTTCGTTCCTCGCAATGACGAATACAAAGATTTCACGTCATGCAGAATTTATTTCAGCATCAACTACTCCCTCATCATCTTCGAAAAGTAACTCAAATAGTTCTTCAGATTACGCTCGGTTATCATCCACGCATCCTTCCTTTGCACAACAACATTTGGGCCCGCTGCAAGCAATCCACTAACTACAGGGCGTGAAGAATGATTTTGCCTGCTGAGTACCGACTGTTTATCTATTAGCGAATCTTTTTCGTAAACTGAGAATTCCATATCAGAAACGATATCATAGAAGGCTTCCTTTGATTTACCACCCGATGGCGATCTTGTAGTCTCAACTTCGGTCTGTTGAAAGTCAACATTAAATGAGTTCAGAACGATTGCATGAGTCGCATTGTGCTTTATCATCAAATGATATAAGGCACTATCCTGACTGTATACATCATTAAGACTGTCCAGTAAAGTTGTAGAAACCCCATGCCTGTTCTTTAGGTAAGTATCCGTAATTGAAAGCACACCGTCAATAAACTTGTCATAAAGCTCCTTTTTGTTTTCACGAAACTTATGCTTCCTCGTATCAAACGTATTTAGCAGCAGTATGTGCTTTGCACCGGCACTAAGTTGTGGTATCGGCTTCGGTTCATCGCGTGTCTGCGACAGGTGAATTGAACTTACACAAGAGCACTGCAATAAAACCAAAACAAAAAAACAATATCGCATATCTCAAAAATGATTAATCTGCAAAATAATAGCAGTCTTTAATTTCTTCAAAAACATTCTAAATTCATAACTCATAATTCTAAACTCATAATTCATAACTTCCACTTACCAACTTATCAACTAACAAATGCAAATCAACCCGACCCGCCTGCAACAACACTTCCAACAGATGAGCGAAATAGGTAAGCTTGGCGAAACAGGAACCTGCCGCCCGACCCTTACGCCTATTGAAGCGGAAGCTTTCGAACTTGCCTCGTCATGGATGTTAGAAGCAGGCATGACAACACGCATAGACAACTTTGGTAACCTTATCGGAAGGCTCGAAGGAACCAATCCTGAACTACCTGTTTTAATGATGGGCTCTCACCTCGACAGCCAGCCTTACGGCGGAAGGTTTGATGGAGTAGCTGGTGTACTCTGCGCTATAGAAGCAGTAACAACACTTAGCGAGCAAGGCATAAAACCCGAACGAAGCATAGAAGTAATTTCTTTTTGTGATGAAGAAGGATGGCGCTTTAATAAAGGGTTGTTTGGAAGCCGCGGCATCTTAGGCAAACTTGAAGAAGGAGAACTTCAACGCACCGATAAAGACGGCATAACACGTGAACAGGCACTCAAAGATTTTGGCTGCGATACATCAAAGTTTGCAGAGAGTGAATACAAGCCCGGCAGCATCTTTTGCTTTCTCGAACTGCATATAGAACAAGGCCCTATACTCGACATTGGCAACAAACCCATTGGCGTTGTCAGTGGAATATCCGGGCCGCTTTGGTGGACGGTTAAGCTAAAAGGAATGGCCGGACATACGGGTTCGGTGCCTATGGGATTGCGTAAAGACCCGATGGTTGGCGCCGCCGAAATCATCATTGCTGTAAACGAAATTGCTAACCAGGTGCCTGGTGCCGAAACTGTTGGAAGTGTTGCAACGCTTAACGTGTTTCCTGCGAGCCGGAATATTATTCCAGAAGAGGTAAGCTTTACGGTTGACCTGCGCGATATAGACCTTGACCGCCGCAACCGCTACGAAGCACAGTTGCGTGAACGCATAGAAACCATTTGCAAAAAGCACCAGCTTACTTACACCATAAGCGAAGACACCAACAGCGAACCACGCTACTGCGCCGGTTGGATAAAAGACATCATCCGCAGCCAATGCACCGCACTAAACCTTGATGCACCCGAACTAATGAGCGGACCATTTCATGATGCACTTGCCCTCTCGTATGCCTGCGATTACGGGATGATATTCGTTCGGTGCAAAGACGGCATCAGCCACAACCCGTTAGAGTATGCATCGTATGAAGACCTGAGCTTGGGTGCTGAGGTGTTGTATGGGACGGTGAGGCAAATTCTAAATGTTGAATAATTGTAGAATGGAGAAGTTGAAAAGTAAGAGTTTGGATTTATGAGTCTTCCTTTTCCATTCTCGTCATCCTGAACTTGTTTCAGGATCTCCTGATGTGCTTCGATAAGTTCACCATCATTTCGAGACACAGCCAATCCCGAACTTGTTTCGGGAAAGCAAACTGCTAGACTTTATGCCCTTTATACCTATAACTTTGAGTAACCTTTTTAAATGCTTGAATTTTTCCAAAAGATCATAGATGTATTAAATAAGTACAACATTCCCTACATGCTTTCCGGTAGCGTGGCCATGAGTTTATACGTTGTACCAAGAGCTACCAGGGATTTTGATTTCATAGTAAGTTTGAATTTACAGCATGTTGATCTTTTTGTAGACGATTTTAAGAATGGTTTTTATTGTGATAAAGATTCAATAACAGATGCAATTAAGCATCACGGCATGTTCAATATTATTGATCACGCTTCCGGGTTTAAAGCTGATTTTGTTATTCTTAAAAGCATCCCTTTCCGGCAACATGAATTTGGCCGCCGGGTACCTATGGACTTTTTTGGAAAAGAAATCTATGTTGTCACTGCCGAAGATTTGCTTATCTCAAAACTTATATGGATACAGGATATACAATCAGCCATTCAAATGGAAGACATTTCAAACCTGTTGGTAATTGAAACCTTAGATGTTGACTATGTAAAGGATTGGGTATCGAGATTGGAATTAAATACCTTTAATTTATTGAAGTGATGACAGACACACCAGACCATATTAAAGCGTTGCAACAGAAAATCTGGCTTTCCAAACCACCCATGGAAAGACTAAGGCAGATGATGACAGACAATGAAGCATTACTAAAGTTTTGGAAAGTAAATAAATCAGAAGACGAAACTACTAACAAAACAACTAGTAATAATGTACAGCAGAATGATGAATGCTGAATAGAGAAGTTATGAATTGTGAGTTTAGAGTTATGAGGATTTTTCATCCCCATCATCCTGAACTTGCCTGCTCCGCTTACGCGGGGTTCAGTATCTCCTGGCCTGCTTAAGTAACTTTCTCGGGCATTGCAAATTCAAAATATCATGTTGAATATTATCCGAGCTTGTCCGGTCACGTCATTGCGAGGCACGAAGCAATCTGCTAAATTAGATAACAGCTGAATCTTATTCTCCCCTAAATTTGTTTCATGCGTTCAATATTCCTTCTTTTTTTGCTAACAGTTACATCTGGTAAATTACTATCTCAAATTGAGGTTACAACAAACAAAAACGTGTACAACTTCGAAGAAAAAATAACGGTTAACTACAAAGGACTTACCGCAAGAGACCAGTATAGCGGACGCAGGGACGAAATCATTATTGTAGAAGCAGGAAAAGCCGATGGAGACTACGGATCAGGAACCCGGAGTTTTATCACAAAAGCTAGTGGTGAAGAAACAATGATGATATACAAGCCGGGAACTTATGAAGCACGCATATATGTTTATGAGCAACCCGGAAAAGTCGCTGCACGCTCTGCACCTTTTAAAATGCAGACTTTAGAAGAAGGTGATATAACCTTGAAATCAGATGAGCATTTAAGTAGAATGGCAAGCAGGCACTTTAGAGAAAACAAGCCTGAAATGTGCAGGGCATTAAATGAATTCTTTAGAAGAAACCCGACGAAAGAAAACCCGCATTATAACTCTATGAAGTTGTTCAGCGAGTTCTGCGTTGCTAAGGCTGCACCTGTTAAGTTAGCTGATGCAACACCTGAAATTGCACGATACATTTGTTACCGTCTTCTTTCTACAGGTCCAAATGAAGTGACGGGTGATCTTTATATTTTACCCGGCAATAAGTATAAGATCGGTACAGGAACGGGAACATACACTTACAGCTCAAAAACACGACACCTTATCTTTCAATCAGGACCTTTTAAGCAAGCAGAAAACTGGGTAGGCGTTTATACTGCTAAAGGTGAGCCTACCTCAAGTGGTGGAGCAATGGCGCAACACACCATTGAAATAAGAAGAAAGTCTGATATAGATGCAGGCAATATGCGGGTGATGCAGCAATGTTCTTGTGTGAAGTAGTTTTTGTACTTAGCGGTAGTGCTTCTTTTGAGCATCGTTGCGTCGCACCCTTCGAGGGGTTGGAGTGTTACTTTCAACGATTGTGGGTGAGGCTCCAAGATTTTCATGACTGTTGTGAGTTAATTGAAAATACTCATCTAGTGTTCTTGGAGGCTGAGAGTTAACTTAGTATCTATAAAGTCAGTAGATACCCCTACAGGCCAAATATTATCCTTTTAAATGGTTTTCCAGTGCTGTATTTTTAGCAACCTTTATTATACTAGTATTCAACATCAACAAAAAAACAATGAAAATAGCAAAATTTAAAGTGCCTTTAGAGTTGGCTCAAACCGTGCATTTGAAAGAAATTGACTTAACGAATAAACCCCTTGGCTCGACCATTGCCTTGATCGGCAAAAATGGAGCAGGTAAATCTAGAATACTAAATTTTGTAGGCTCCTATTTTCGAAATCTTACACCTGACCAAATCTTAGACGGTCATATAACCAATGTACCCTCAGTCATTTTGAACAGAGTTAATCAACTGGTTTCGGGAGTCGCAACATGGATTAGTAAACCCCCAAAGTATGATTCAAACAGTCTGAACGACAACGGGCAGTTATACATCTAAACCAAATAATGGCCGAGTTTAAACGTATCGCTTCGGCATACGTAAAAGTAGTTGACAGCGACAGTCTAATGATAATCAAAGAAACAATTGACTCTGGATCTCTCTCTTTTGAACAGATATTGTCAAACAGACACTTTGATGACGTAGTTAATGCCCCACTAAATCTCGCAAATAAGCCGACTGGCTTTAATGAATTCTCTGCATTAAATAACAATTCTACTGTTGCGTACCTCAATAAAATCACCACTCAAATAGCTACAGATGAATTTAATTTATATATTCAAAACAGGGACACACCAGAAAAAGTTAGCGAAGCAATAAAGGGCAAAAAATCATTTCAATTATTCAATAGTTTTCAAAAATATATAAAACAATTTTTGGGGAAAGATTTTTCGTATCACCAAACTGCTTCTGGAAACATAGTAAATAGCACCCTTCATTTTAATAAAGAACCTTTTAACCTCCACCTCCTTTCCCCCGGACAGAAGACTTTATTTGCGTACGCAATACTCTTTTTCTATCTGGAAACTAATTCCAACGCGAATGTAAATGAAAGTATTATAATCATTGATGAACCAGAGAAGCACTTACATCCTGAAGCCCAAATTATACTTGTTAACGCGTTGAAAAGTATATTGAGCAAGTCAGGACAATTATGGATTGCAACACATTCTATACATATTCTCTCCCACCTCGACTGCGACGAAATTGTGATGGTAAAAGATGACCAAATAGTGAAGCCATCACGGACAACACCTGGCAATGCTTTCAATGACTTGATGGGAATAGACGACCATATAAATGAATTGATAAGCTTTATTAATTCTGTATCTGATTGGGCTTTCGGAAATTTTATGCTGCAGTGTTTTAAACAACCAGAAGTGATTTTCGGGAACAATCCAAACGACCCCCAATTTCGACTTTTTAAAGAATTTATTTCACCTAGTGTGCAAATCACCCTTCTGGACTACGGGGCTGGAAAAGGTAGGATTGGGTATACGCTGAATGAGGATACGGAGGTCGCTAAAAAAATTTCTTATTCCGCTTTTGAACCTGACAAAGCAAACTATGAATTATTAAATAACGTTCCTAACCTGCAAAGTATCTTTTCGTCAGCTTCAGAAATACCACGTGAAAAATTTGATTGCGTGCTGCTCTGTAATGTA
>DASVST010000385.1:0-27845 GCA_036387965.1 Segetibacter sp.
TTTAGCCTGTATTGCGCCAGGTTTATATTTATGGAATATTATACCGGTACCTATTTTAATAAAGTGATTGGGATTGGGAAGAAAGTCAAGATCATAATGAGCACTTACATCTTCAATACCAGAGAAATACCTGAGCTTAAAATATTCGTTAGCATTTGTTCTTGATCTTTCTTCATTGTTTACATCAAAGTTGTACCTGGTATAATGTGTGATAAGGTTTCCGAAAAGTTTTTTACTGAACAGGTGATTCCATCTTGCAACCGCAGTGATGTTTCCCCAGATTAATCCGGCATTTGTTGTTACATCAGTTACTTTTTCTTCGGCATAAAAACGATCATTTCCAAAGTAGCCACTTACATAAAGATGATCTTTTGAGGAAAGCTTTACGTTGGCCTTTGCATTTAGATCGTAGAAGTAATAACCTGTTTTTACACCTTCAGTTTGATTCTTTATAAACGGTTGCGCCAAGATATCTATATAAGTTCTTCTGCCACTTACAATAAAAGAAGACTCTTTCCCTTTTTTGAAAGGTCCTTCTAAAGTGAGCCTCGATGCAATCAGTCCTATTCCTCCTTCTCCATGAAATTCATTTTTATTTCCTTCCTTCATTTGTATATCAATAACAGACGATAATCTTCCGCCATACCTCGCAGGAAAGCCGCCTTTCACCAGCTCTACACTTTTCACTGCATCTGCATTGAACACACTAAAAAAACCAAACAGGTGAGACACATTATACACAGGTACTCCATCAAGCAATATCAGGTTTTGATCTGGTCCTCCGCCTCTTACATAAATTCCTGATTGCCCTTCGTTACCTGCCTGCACTCCCGGTAGTAATTGGATGGCCTTTATTATGTCCGTCTCTCCTAAAAATTTGGGCAGGCTCTTAATTGTTTCCATGGGCAGGTCGATACTGCTCATTTGTGTTTTGTTTTGTATGGTTGGTTTCAGAACTGTTTTTACAACCACTTCATCCAGTGCTGCTACAGGTTCCATAGATGCATCAATAGCATAATCTTTATTTAGCAGGAAGCGCTTTTCGAAAGGTGTAAAGCCGGTATAAGTAATCAGCAGTGTAACACTATCAGCAGGTTGGGTAATAGAATAAAAGCCGAAGTTGTTAGTAGTTGTACCTATGTTTTTATCTGAGAGGTAAATCGATGCACCACGCAATCTTTCACCTGTTTTTTTATCGGTAACATAACCACTAATGGTGAACTTTTGAGAGTATGCCTGCAGTGTCAGCAAGATTACTGCAACCAGCAGTAAAAGACTTTTTTTCATAATAGTGGTTGAAGTGTGTTTCATAGGGCTATCCGAATATAATTAATAAACCGCTGAAGGTTGTGATAGATATTTGAGAGATGGATGAGTGGCTAAAATATTGCTTCAATTCTGTGATTGTGTAATGAGCGATTTAAAGCCAACTTTGAAACCGAACATTGCATTTTGATAGGTGTTACCGGCAAGCCATCCTTTTGTTTTCGCTTCTATTTCCAAATATGGCTTATACCATTTGTTGATATTCGGGATGATCTGCAATTCTAATGCTCCACCTGATTTTCCTTTTACATCTTCAAACAATAACTTCTCTGGTTGATTCCAATACATCACCTTCAAATTCAGGCTTGCTTCTTTAGAGAAAACATTGACCTTTTTATCTACAGTTTGTAATTCCACGCCACTAAAATTTTCCGCTTTATTGCTATAGTTATGATAAGAAACCAACATCCGGTTCGAAAGGTCTTTGTATAAAA
Organism: Segetibacter sp.; assembly: GCA_036387965.1. Lineage (GTDB taxonomy): Bacteria > Bacteroidota > Bacteroidia > Chitinophagales > Chitinophagaceae > Segetibacter. The sequence continues at coordinate 1,761 of DASVST010000385.1, forward strand.
GATCTACCTGGCGATCATCACCAAAAGAAGTGAGTGTATGCCTCAATGACAAATTGAAAAAGACATTTTCCTTCAACTTTATTTTACTTACGCCAATCACTGATGGAGATGCAAGATTCAACACGCTCCTTCTGCTCATCTTGTCAGCATATTTAGTCATTTCATCTGTAAAATCGTTTTTGGGATTGATGTATCTATCGATACCTATCCCTGTCGGATGTACACCACGTGACTGAAACGGTTGAAAAGGATTGAATAAATCGTAAACCCAGGATGCGATATCGTGGCCCGTAAAATCCCTTTCTCTTATAGTAAACTCTTTGTTGTTCATCTTCCTCAGTTCTTCATCTAATTCCTCCTTTTCATTGGTACTGGATATATAACCAACTGCCCCTAACGAAAACAGCAAGTAAGGTCCTGATAGGGGTGTATTGAGGTCTTTAAAGAAATGACCCATCTGGTAGTTTCGTGCAAACTGAATTTCTCCTTCAATACCCGCAGCACTCATCCTAATATGATCCTGGGGAGACATTCGTTTGAAATTTATCAGATCCTGATCTAATACATTGCTGACGGCAATGGTGGTTCCTCCCTTGAACTTCCACACGTCATCAACACTATAAATCTTATTACTCGATAAAACATTCCTATGGAACTCTTCATGAACCCACGCCTGTCCAAAAGGTGCAGCCATCAGGTAGCTGGTAGTAAATAAAGATGCTATTTCACCTGAGACTTTAGATAATAGTTTACGTCCCTTAGACTTATCTGCTCTAAACAACTTCCTTGTTCCAAGTTCTGTAAAATAGCCAACAGTCCCGTACAGGTTCTTTGTCATTTGGATTGATTGATCCATACTTGGGCTGCTATAGCTCTTTATGTAATCACCTAATGATCTTTTACAATTGCAGTCCATTCCTTCACCTTGCCTATGATTAGAAAATGCCTGGGCGGCATCCTTTAAATATGGTAGATCTAAGACAGCAAACTCGAGGAAAATTTTCGGAGCTGTACTTTTATTAATAGAGTCTTGTCCAAAAGATGCTGTGGCGAACAGAAGGTAAAACGCTGACTGAAATATAGTTTTGAATTTCATAGTTAGAGGTTCGGTATATCTGAAGGTATTTTAAAGTGACTATTTAGCTCAGCGTAGGGTTGGAATTTGAAGAGATTTTTTATCTGTGGCCGAATAACTTTTTTCACCTGGTACTGTGTACTTCTAAAGAACTGGATGTAATTTTATTTTAAAGACTTGCTTCTGATAAGCACACCTTTTAATCGTTGCTTAGTAAAGCACATACTAAAAGATTGACTTGATATGTAATTACCAAATAATGCTCACTGTACCTTTTTTCTTTTTTTGTATAACAGGATTTGATTCTATAGCTCGTACCGAATCCTTAAGAATAACAGTAGGTGCCTGCATGGAGGTTTTGTTGTGATTAGAAACTGTGATTTCCTTTGAAGGAATATCTTCTTGTTTCAGTGCATTATTTGTAGTCTTTGTATTATCAATAGCGTTAGTCATGGCTTTAGATTCATCTATCTGATTCAACTTCACCTTAGCGGTATTATTTTGGGTGCGCCTTAATTCGATAGGGGATTTGTTAGGTGATTGCGCATCAGAAGGCTTATGGTCTAAAACGCCTTCGTTTTCAATTACCGCAGGTGTTTGCTTAATGGCATTTTCCTTAATAGGTGCTTCTGAAAACTGGTTATAAGTAAAGTAAAATATGCTGCTTAAAACCACAAGGCAAATAGATAAGTAAATAAACTTTTTGCCCACAGAGATGCCTTTCTTTTCAAAACAGTCATTATTCATTTTGCTCCAGTAATCATCTGCCATGGATGAGTCTACTTCAACTTCATCCAGTTTCTGTTTTATGAAACTGTCAAAAGCATCCGGGCTATATTGCATTTGAATTAATTTCATTTCTGGTTAAGAGTTTAATTTTTTCTTTTAATTGCTTTCTTGCTTCGTGTAAGTACCACTTTGATGTGCCTTTGGGAATATTAAGCTGCTGTGCTATCTCATCATGCGTAAATCCTTCCATGACAAAAAGGTTAAAGACAAGTCTCTGTGTATTTTCCAGTTCATGAACTAAGTCCAATATCTCTTTGGCTTGCAAGTGTTGATATACCTCCGGTTCAAATGATGAGTTCGAAACTTCTTCTAACTCCCGGTATTCGAATCTGGCTTGAGATTTAACTGCAGTCAAACATGTGTTTACAACGATGCGCCTTATCCAAGCCATCAGATCTCCATCACCCCTAAACTGGTGTATGTTTTTAAATACCTTCAACATAGCGGCATTAAAACTATGGGCTGCATCATCCATATTCTTATGATACCTGATACATACTTTCATCATTACAGAGAAACAATAATTATATAATTGTTTCTGCGATAAACGATCGCCATGTTGACAGCCTTTCTGTATAGCAATTATATCATGATTAGCCACTTCAATCATATCGTTTTCTCTTTCTGTCAACGGCTTTTACAGTGATAGTTTTATTTTATCTTTTCTGAAAGTTATAGCCAAAGGAAAGCCCTATACTTGGCAAAATAACCGGGTAAATTACCGGAGTTAGTGCCGCTCTAAACATAAAGCCATTGCCTAATGAGCGTGTTATATAACTTACATTTAAAAAAGCGGCAAAGCCGTTAGACTGATAATTATATGTTTCGCCTCCAATGATATCTAAGTCATTAAAAGTATAACTTCTACCCTGCGACCTTGAAGAAATATAAGTGAGTCCAACACCTAATTGAAGTGCACCTTTCTTCTTGCCGAATATATAATTTACATCAACGGGAATCGTGAGAAGGTTGACATTCTGGTAGCCAATGGAACTGTCACCAGCGCTAACATTTAAGTATCCAAACCCTGCCCTTGCTCCCCATCCATCCCGATGACCTTTGGTAAAGCGCCTGTCGTAATTTACAGAATAAACACCGCCGGCGCCGAGTAGTTCTAGATAAAACGATTGGGCTAAACCCTTTCGATCAGGCGGGGGAACTTTAAAAAGCTGATCAAGTTTCTTAACATCAATATCTCTTGCAATCTTCCAGATGTTGGTAACGTCGATAGTAATGGTATCTCTTTCTTTACGCCTGAGCATCTTTAAATACTCCTGAGGTACCTGTTCAATAATCCATCCCTCATGTACTGTAATACTATCTTTTAAGTACACTTTTTCTAAAAACTGAGCTTGCGCTTTTTTGAGAACAATCAGCACAAAAAAAAGAAGAAGAAGTTTTTTCATTTTGTCAAATTAGCCACAAAGCTTAGAGTTGGTAATCTATAGTATTTTATACATGACTATTGATATTCTTAAAGGGTTGGAAAATTTTCTTTTTTTAAAAGAATTGCAAGGTATACTACAAAATAGTCTCTTTGGTAAGTTGACTTTTATTTGCAGAGTCGTATTGGTATCTAACTGTGAAGAATCTCATCTTTGGAATTCCTAATTAGATAAATATGATGCAAATATTTTAAGCTGGTAGGTTTTTCTAATTTATAATATAAAGAAAGATACATTGTTGAAGTATTTAAGATGGACGCTTGTAAATTAAACCAATACCTACTTTTTTACCTGTAAATATTCCTGCAAAGCTTTTACATAGTCTTCAAAAGCCTTCACACCTTTAGGGGTGATCTTACAAGTGGTTTGTGGATAGTTATCTTTGAATTGCTTCATCACATCAATGTAACCTGCGTCTTTCAGCTTCTGAACTTGCACGCTTAGATTTCCTGCAGTAGAGTTCGTCTTCTCTCTGATGAAAGTGAACTCGGCTTCCTTAACACTAATGAGCAAGCTCATTACTGCTAACCGAAGTTGAGAATGTAATATGGGATCCAGTTCTTTAAACACCAATTGCCTTGTTAGATGACCTGCCTGATAATTGTTTGAACTTGTAATTTGCTATGTGGCCTGGAATTATATAACCGCAGAGCACACCGGCTGCATGTAAAATCATTACGTCTGAAAACGTCTCAACAAATAAGGCTGAAAATGCAAACACCCACATTACGCCAGCGCCAATCATCGATGGTTTAAAGTTTAGTATCGCTCCATAAATAAGTATCCAAAAACCATACAAGTTCATTAATAAAGGAAACCCCTTCCGTGGATCAACTCCCATATTCATGACTATGATTATAAACATCAGGCACACGAAAAAGCCAACGTTAAGGGTTTGAAAAATGGCCTTCGAGTAAGTTTTCACTTTGGCTTTTCTTCCTATGCGGAAGTTTCTGGCAATTTCAATACCAAGTAACACAAACGTCAATACGCCAAAGGCATCCCAGAAAAAGAAAGTGGAAAACCACCTGGTTTGTAAGTTTATATATGTTAGCACTGAAGCAAAGAAGAGCATCCACCCCCAAACTATCCATCCCATACCATCATCCTTCTGCTCCTGCTTAGCTGTATCAATCATTTGTTGAATGATAGAAAGACTTTCGTGCTCTGATAATTGCTTTTCATCTTCCATTTTGAAAATTTTTGTTTCTATGATAATGAACTCTAAGCATGTGTCCTGGAATTATGTAACTGATCAGAATTGAGAATCCTGTCATTAGAATTTGATAATCGTAAGGAACGTAAGGTGTAATAGCTGAGATAATGATAGAACATATACCACCAACAATAAAAGGTTTAAACTTCAACAAGCTGCCCGACACAAATGTTCCAATTCCATAAAAGAGAATATAAAAAGGAAAGCAATACTGCCAACCGATCTTCGTGAAGATGAATGAAAGAACAACAAAAGCCATACATATCGCCAGCCATAAATACCTGGTGGCATCTGCAACGAAAGTTCTTACTACTGTTTTTCTTTCCTGCCTTGCAAGAAAATAAAAATGAATAACTGTTGCTATGGGAGTTACAAACCATGCATAGTAATGATGACGATAGTCAGCAACAGCTTTCAAATAATACTGAAGTAAACAGCCGATCATAACTGCCCATCCCCAAAGCAAATAAAAATGACTTTGATCGCCAATCGTCTGCTTGGCAGTTTCTATCATTGATGTAATGAGTCGAAAGCTGTCTTCGGGTTTTATTTCTTTTTCGTCGTCGTTCATACAACTACTTTAATTGTAAAAGTAGCAGAGGCTTATGAGCCCCTGCTAATCATTTATGCACATTTATTTACTTGCAGTTGCCAAAGTACCTTCAGCCAGTTGTTGCCCCCATTTTGGATGAAGAGCACTTGCCGGTTTAAAAGTTTTAAATAGCTCTACTGATTTTTGCAGGATAGGCTTGGCTTTATCTTTTCCCCCGCCGAAAGCCGCAGGTGTTTGCATTACATTGGTGCCTTCCAAATAATAAGCACGTGGGTTACTGGGATCTAATTTTTTTGCAGTTTCATACGCTTTAATGCTTTCCGGCAAATACGTTTGGTAGCGATTTTGGGGATCAACCAAAAATTGTTGCGTTGCTACCATACTGCGAATAATATATATCTCGCTGTTTTTATCAATAGCTTCAGCTTTAACTAATAAGCCATTTGTTTTTTCTGCAAGCTGATCCTTATTTACTTTTTTGTCCATCCAGCCAATGTTTGTTTGGCATAGTGCTGCGTAATAATAGGGTAGCCACTGGTTCTTTTCTGCATCACCAATTCTTTCAAAAGTTGCAGCTGTGCTTTGCAGTTGCTCAGTTGATTTTGCGCTGTCCATATCGGCAATAGCTTTCTGCATGCCTTTTACATATTTCGCGCTTTGAGCAAAAGCTGTTACTGTTATAAGTAAGCTTAGAGATAAGAGTATTTTTTTCATTGTGTTTAGTTTTAATTTTAATGTTGAATGACTTTTGATTATCTGTTATGTTCTTTCTTTAGTTTTTCGTACTCCTGCTCAGCAGAAAAAATCTTGTTTCCGTGGTAAGCATCCATGTAATGAAACACTAAACCAACTCCCCAACCCAATATTGGCCATATGGGCCAGAAGTAATTATAGTGACCACGGGAAGAGAAGAACCATACGGCAACTAAAAGTGCATTAACAGCGATGTAAGCCGCCATGCCCCATTTAAAGCCGGCTCTCTTTTTTGCTATCTGCCATAGCATATCTTCTTTGCGGGATGTATCTGTATCTATTATTGATGCAGATGAACCTTGTGGATGATTAGAGGAAGTTTGCATTGCGTTGTTTTTAAGTTTATTAATGTTTGATATTGGTCTTGCTATAAGTTTTCTCTTGTGTCTCTCCTCCCTTTAAGGTCGGGGCTAAAGATTACCATTGATGGCGTCTTGTGTTCTATCAACTCCCCAGCTTACAAACACACCGATAAAGTAGAAGCGTTTTGCAGGCGTCGTTATCACTTGTTTTCTATAACCATCGTGTGAATAGTTGTATCCAAATACCTGGTTTGCGCCGAGCACATTTGTTACAGAGCCCACAAGAACAGCATACGCGTTTCCTACTTTTTTTACATAGTTGGCACTAAAGCCAAGGTTGTGATAATCCTTTGTAGTTCCCTGGTCTGCTATTGAATATTTACTTGTACTGTTGTTGTACTTGAAATTGTAATATGGTCTGCCGGAAGCATAAGAATAGGTAAAGTTGAAACCGGTGCTAAGTTTCGTAACCCATCTTTTTGTTACCAAAGAAGCTGTGTGATTAGCTGCAAAATTTGGTTGCAGTTTTCCAGGGTAATTCAGATAGTCACGTTTCGTGTCTAGGTAAGAATAACTAATCCAATAATCTAAATTCTTAATGGTCTTTTTATCTCTGAAAAACAATTCTATTCCTTTTGCATAACCTTCGCCATCATTGTTTATTGTGGGTGATGTTTTTATAAGGTCTTCATACTTTTTATAAAAGCCTTCTAAACGGAAAGTGTAAAACTTATTTGTCTTTTGATAGTTTGCGATGTAGTGTGTTGCTTTTGTATAGCCTAAATCAGTTGTTTGTATCAGCTGTATATTTTCAGGCTTTTGATAGAATGTTCCGTAAGCAACCGACACCTGTGCATCTTTACCGGTCTTGTATGCAAGTGATAAACGTGGCGCAACATTAGCTTTATCAATGATCGATGAATACTCAACCCTTCCGCCAATTTTTGCAGCGATATTATTGGTTAAATAAATATCTGTTTCAGCAAAGGCAGCGTTGTAATGATCGTTCAATAATGCTTTATAACCGTTGTAAGTGCTTTTATTATGAGCGTACATATACTTACTTCCAAAGCGGATTGAACTAATACCTTTTAAGCGTTTTTCAAACACAGCCCTTATTTGCGAAAGATCTTGTGTGCTGTTCAAGTCAAAGTTTTTGTTGTTCATCCAATCTTGTCCGGGAAAAGTTTTTGATTGGTTTTGTTGATCCTGCAGTTGGTTATTGATCTTGTCAACGTTTGTACTGTAGCTCATGCCGATATTCATCTTCCACCCGTTGCGTAAGCTTTCTTTCCAGCTAAGGTTGTTGTACCAATTTGTGTTGTCAAGAGCAAACGCATTCTTAATTCCTGCACTGTCAATATCTGGTCTTCTTAATCCAAGTGTGCTGATTCCGAAAGTGGTGTAATATTTAACCATACCGCCGTTCTTCGTTTTGAAACGAAAGTTTGCATCAGCACCATGAAACTCAGGAACCTTAAAATAATCGGGTGTTTGCTTTACAATTTTGAAGTATGCAAGCAGATTGGTGTAGCTATAATTTGTACCCCAGCTACTCTTTTTATTCTTCGCCAGTTGCTGATAACCTGCACTTATAAACAACGGTGATATTCCTGCGTTTGCTTCCGACTTTTCAGGCATATCTATCGTCTCCAAAATAAGCGCAGAAGATAAAGCCTGACCATAAAGTGCAGAGTATCCTCCAGTGCTAAAAACGGTGCCTTTAAATAAACTCGGTGCAAACCGGCCACGTTGTGCAATATCAGGAACGCTGCTTTGAAAGGGATTATTAACCATTGTGCCATCTATAAATTGTTTGGTCTCCTGTCCTGTTCCACCGCGAACAAATAATCCTTCCGTTTCTCCTACCTGTTGTGCGCCAGGCAAGGTCTTCACTGCAGCTACAATGTCTGCGTTTGCCCCACCTGTCGTTAAAACATCTAAGTTGCTTAACACGGTAGCAGCTCTTTTTTTATCGCCCGCTTCAAATGTCCCTGCTGTTACCATTACAGCTTTTAACTCGTCAAGCTTTTCTTTCATTTCTATTGAAAGCTCAATTGCTTCCTTGTCTAATGAAACAACTTTCTCGATCTCATTAAAGCCAATGCTTGTAAACTGGAAAGTCCGTGTTCCCTTTTCTGCTGTTCTGAAAGCGAATCGCCCGGTTGAATCTGTAGTAGCTCCATCGTAAGTGTCTTTGATGGTTATGCTTACTCCGGCGATTGCTTTGCCTTTGCCATCCTTTACCGTTCCTGAAATTTTTACCTGTGCGAACAGGCAGTTTGAGATGAGAATTGCAGAAAGTAAGGTCAAAATCTTTTTCATTGTTTTCGTTTGATGATGCAAACATAGATTAGTTTACTTTATAAACCAAACTATTTTTAAAACTATTTTATCGAACGGGGCGATTTTCTTTTTTGGGAGGCAACAGACTTATTTATCCATGAGCTGCGATGTAGTAATTGGATTACTTAATAGGTAGCTGAATCTTTCCCAGCGTTCATTAGTGGTGGCATTGCCTTTTTCGACATAGTTACGAACGAGGTCTTGTCCGTAGTTATAGCAGATAACATAGCTGCCGTACTTCTTAATAAATGAAATTGATTTAGCCGCAGATGCAGGAGTGGCAAGCGAATATTCAACAAGCCATCGTATTGCTTCAGCTTCAGAAAATTGGTTATTAATTAGTCCACGTGCTACTTCGTTTCTTACATAATTCAATCCTGCCTTGAGCTCAAGCGATCTTAAATAGGTTTTAAGATTGGCAGTATCTAATCCTGCTGAGGGCAGCAGAACATCTCTTATAAATGTATATTTCTCATCTCCAGGAAAAGCCATTTCAATTCCATAATTCGCACTTCCCTCTGCTATTAACGACTGTGGACTAAACAAAGGATAAAGCGATATCTCTACCCAACCCTTATCACGATAAAGGTTTTTCTCAAGCAGCATATTATATACATGATGACCTGGATAACCTTCGTGACACGCAAGATCAAGTGCCCTTTCAATCATGATCGGCAAATCTGTATTGATTTGAATAAGACTGTTGAAATTCCCTTTGTACCAATTATAGCCACTCCAACTTTTACCGGTTACATATTCCAATTGGAATGATTCTTCCTTCGGTAAAGCAAATCTACCAAGAGATCTTTTGCGGGCTTCTGCAAGAGCAAGCTTAAAGAGCGTATCTACTTTATTTACAGGAATAACAAACCCCTTGTTCAATGCATCAATTCTCTCTTGTAGCGAACCTTCTCCGGGAACAATACTATCGAGCTCGCTGATCAAGTCTTTAAAGTGCTGCTCCGAATGTACAGGAACTGTTACATTGAATAGTTCTTCCGTTTCCTTTTCAAAACTTGTACTCTCACCACTTACCATGCGAATTCTTCTTCCGAACGCGACAAGTTGCTGTCTTATCCATGTGGCACGTTGGATTGTACTATCATCTTTCGAGGTAGAATTGATATAGCCATCCACTTCACCTAAAAGTGAATTTACCTCCACTAACAGGCTATCCTTCTTCATTACGGTATCTCTAAGCGGTGCAGGTTTTAAAGAGTCAGGACCATAGTAAGCATCCACAAAATCAGCATCATATTGACCAATCTTTAAACCAAGCTTAACGTACTTTATTCCTATATCCTTCAAGTTAGATGTGGAGACCTTTTTCTCTGAATTACAGGCAACATAAAATATTGAACAAGCGAGTAGAAGTGGTAGTAGTATTCTCATTTTATTAATTGAAGTGGAATGAAAATACTGATTTCTTTCATTGATAATAAAAGAACTGTTTGTACGGTAAGTTGATATGCAAACACAAATTAATGTAGCTATGCAAAGAATCTATTCACCCGAAATATCCTTGCCCCTCTTTCGGTTGCGTGGCGGAGTGCCATCCATCTTTACAATTTTTGGATAAAATAGACCAAGCGTATCAACAAGATGCTTTTGCGCATTCATGACGCTATGAATATCCTTATAAGCAAATGGAGCTTCATCTAAGCCGCCGCCGATCAGCTTAACGCCATGTTTATTTAGCTCATCTTTAAGTGCGTTTCCGGTGATGGAGCTTAATGCAGCAGTACGGCTCATCTTTCGTCCTGCACCATGCGAAGCCGAATTGATAGATGCAATTTCACCTTTGCCTTTTACAATAAATCCGGGTGCTGTCATGCTGCCGGGAATGATTCCCATTACACCTTTACCGGCAGGTGTTGCGCCTTTTCTATGTACAATAACTTCTTTGCCTTCGTACATTTCTTTCCATGCAAAGTTGTGATGATTTTCAACCATTGCTAAAGGTTCTCGCCCTAACTGCTTCGCTATTTTATCATGAATAACATGATGACATGCACTTGCATAATCACCGGCAAGATTCATAGAAAGCCAATATTCAATTCCCTCTTCTTCATCCAAATTAAACCACGCAAGGTTTGCAGCTTCGCCTGGAAGGTGACGTTTACTTTTTGCAATTTTTGTAAAATGATTCGCAACGTTTGCACCTATAGCTCGCGATCCGGAATGTGAAAGAAGACTCAGGTATTTTCCTGCGGGAAGTTTTAATTTTTCATCGTGTTCGTTTATCTCAACGATTCCAAATTCAACAAAATGATTACCGGAACCTGATGTCCCCAATTGGCTTGCAGCTTTATCACGTAAGCCTCTCAATATACTTATCTCATTAAACTCTTTTTTATACAAAACGTCGTGGTCTGTTCGTTTCTTGAACTCTTGTCCGGTACCAAAAAGTGTTGCTTCATTCAACTCTCTTGTGTAATAGCTTTCTCTGAATTCAAGATCCTTCGGATCAATATCAAACACTGATAAACACATGCGGCAACCGATATCAACACCAACTCCAAAAGGTATTACAGCATTTTGAGTAGCAAGCACGCCACCTATTGGTAATCCATAACCATGATGTGCATCAGGCATTAAAGCGCCTGCTATGGAGATAGGCAGTTTAGCAGCCTGGCTCATCTGTTCTAATGCGCCTTCTTCGATAAACTCAGCACCGAAAATATTGTAAGAGACCCCTTGAGTAATTAAGCTAATGTTTGCTTCCGCTTTCTTCTGCTTCGCAATTAATTCACGTGCAATTTTTCCAAGTTCGTCATCCTCCACAAATGCAGCCGGATCACTTAATACTTGCTTAAGAATACCCAATGCATGATCTGTAGAATTTCTTTTATAATTCTTCTCCATCACATCCATTGCAATACTAACTACCGGACCTTCGGGGTAACCAATAGCCCTTAGTTGTTTGCCTGTAAGTTTCAATTTAGCCATGTCACACTTTACTTATTCTTTGCAAAACCGATGCCTTGATACATTGTGGATTATTATTATAACTTTAGCCAAATTTCAGCTATGAGGACAGTGTCAAATATCCTGGAGACAAAAGATGAACCTTCAAACTCCATTGAGCCCACTACAATGGTAATCGACGCCTTAAAAAAATTGATATCGGTTAACCTTAGTTATTTGATTGTATATGAAAACAACGAATACAAGGGCATCTTTAGTGAAAGAGATTATACACGTAAGCTTGTAGTAGAAGGCCGTTCCAGCAGGGATACCATGGTTAAAGATGTGATGACAGTAGAGCTGCCTGAAGTGACATTAGCTACAACTGTTGAAGATTGTATGTACCTGATGAATAGTCGGGGTAGCCGATATCTTGCAGCATTTGATGAGGGAAAATTCATCGGCATTATTACCATTCACGATCTATTAAGAGAGGCGCTTGCAAGCAAGGAAGATGTTTTCAACAATGCGTCTCAACTTTTAGATACAGACGAGGGCAGTAAAATATTTTAAGCATAAGAAAAGCGAAGCAGTTGCTTCGCTTTTCTTATGCTTAAATCGTTAAGCGTGCCGCGTTATATAACCTACACTTCGCCCGTTTTCACTATAAATATTTCCTCTCCTGTCTACGTACATCTGTACGCGATCGTCATAAATAACATAAGGGAAATTCGTTTTGTTTGACGCTGCTATTTTAGCAACAACCTGCAACCTGTTTCCGCTATACTTTATTACATTGTTTTGTGACGTGATAAAATACTGCGCTCCGTTTGCGCTATTAAATTTTACATCATAAACAATGGTTTGGTTAGATGTACTTCCCCTCTGAGGATAAGAAGGAGGTGTAGTTCTTTCCCTCGGCTGTTGTACACCACCTTGCTGCGGATAGGCAGTTCTTCTATCATTTTGAGGATATGTTCTGCTTGTGTTTCCTGAAGGATATCTCGGAGCAGGAGTTGTAGTTGTCCTCCTGTCATCTCTCGGATATTCAATAGCTATATCCTTATTGTTATTAGATGTTTGAGTTGTTGTACTGTACCATCCTTTAGATATTGCAGCCAAACGATCTTTTTGACCCGGGTGTGTAGTACTTGCATAAGGTGAGCTAATCAATTGCATCGCTAATTGAGACTGCTGCAAGCTTGCTCCCATTCTGCGTAACACCAGCCCCGAAAATTCGTCGGCGGCAAGTTCTTTGGGTAGCTGGCTTCCTCTTCCATCTAAAGTATGCCCTAAAAGGTGGTGACCAATTTCGTGAGCTAACACACTTATTGAAGCCCACTTATCATTTGCTACTTTGTCTAACCTGTTTATAAAAGAAGGGTTGTATAAAATGTAACGCTGATTCTGGAAAACAACCGCTGCTGCATTCTCAATCTGCGCTGTAGAAGCGATTGTAAAATTCTGTTGAATGTTAACTGCATCCATTATATCTGTAATGATGGTACGAGCTTCACTAACAGATGAAAAAGACATTCCTAAAGAAGGTTTAGGCGCAAGAACCGCCACCATATCAATCGGCTTATCAACATGAAACCCCGTAGGGTGCTTTTGAGCCTGCACACCAAAATGGCTTATAAATAAAAGTGATAGAATTATGATTTTCTTCATTTGGTTTTGAGTTTTTTCTTTACTCTCTTTGACTTCAAAACCATAGCCAGTTTAATAGATGTATGTACGTTTAACATGCTTTTACATTCCTTACGAAACAAAAGGTTGATATCCTAAAATCCTTAACAACTGCAGCAACGTTAGTCATTCTTTACACTGCATGAATGGCATACATTACAACCCCCCAAACTGCAAATTCAGCAAACGGATCTACGTCGATGACAGAAAGCCGTGTAGTTTCAGGTATCAACCTAATTTTATTTATGGTTTTCTCCAGGCGGCGAACAATCATTTCTCCGTTTAGGATGGCAATTACCACTTTGCCGTTTGCATTTGTTATGCTTCTATCCACGATTAAAATGTCTCCGCTAAAAATTCCTGCACCTGTCATTGCATCACCGTTCATTCTAAAAAAGAATGTAGCAGGTTTGTTACTGATGAGTTGCTCATTTAGATCAATGCCTCTCTCTGAGTAATCATCAGCGGCAGCGCCAAACCCCGTAGCATTTGCTGAGTGAACATCCTGTTGGGTAAAATCCTTTGTGCCTGTATAGGCTGAGCTATATGCATATTCATTTTCCATAACATTTATTGTAATTTACTAATTTATTTAGCAAAAATATGCTAACTTTATTGTCCAAAAAATATTTCTATGGAAAGGTTAATAACAAATACCCGGACAGATGATTGGTCGAAAGTTGGACTTCAGGATTATTCACTTGTGGCAATTCCTGATAAACACGTGTTCGAAAAAGTAATGCAGGAAAAGCAGAACTTCTTTGCACAATACAAGCAAAAACCTGCCGTCGAAACAAAGCCTCATATTACAATTGCAACGTTTGTCGCAAGAGAAGAAATGGAAGAAACGATTTCACGTTACGTGCATCGCATATTGGTGAAGCAGGAAAGTTTTGAGGTTGCACTTAATAATTACAGTGGCTTTCCTCCGCACAGCGTTTATGTGAGAGTGCAAAACCCTGAACGTTTTCGGCGATTTGGTAAAGAATTAAAAGCTGTGGATGATTATATAAGTTCATGCTTTTGCCCACCGTTAAAGCTGGCAACAAATCCTCACGTAAGTATAGCTAAACGTTTGCCGGAATCACTTTACCTGAAGGTGATGATGGATTATTCGCGAAAGACTTTTCACGAAACCTTCATGGTTAACGAACTGGTGCTATTAAAAAGAGGTAATGAGTATGAAACGGGCAAAGCTATAAATGTATTTCGGCTGCATCCTCCTGCAAACACGCTTTACAACTAAACCAACATTATGGAAACCGATATTCTCTCACTTCCAGGTTACCGTATTTGCGAATACATGCTTGTGCTGCAACCACATGAAGATTTGAAAAAGAAGATCATGCAAACAAAGAAAGAGTTTGCTGAAAAATACGAAGCACCTTCTGCTGAATGGGGCAAACCACATCTTCCGCTGGTAAGGTTTAGCCAGATGCAGATGATGGAAGAACGCATTATGAATAGATTTAGAATGATCGCTATGGCTATGCCTGCGTTCAAAGTAGAGCTGAAAGATTTTGGCAGTTTTCCATCACATACTATTTATATAAATGTTGATACTAAAGTGGCTATCCAAGTGCTGGTAAAAAGTTTAAAGTCAGCTCAATCGCTGATGAAAACGAAAGACGTAAAACCTCATTTTTTGGAGAACGCTCATTTTACGATTGCACGGCAACTGTTGCCATGGCAATATGAAAAGGGCTGGCTTGAATACAGTCACCGGAATTTCACAGGACGTTTTATTGCCAAAGATATGTTGCTGCTTCGCAGACCAGAAGGAATGAAAGCATATCAAACGGTTCAACGATTTGAATTTATGAATATGCCAGTGGTAACAACACAGGGTGCTTTATTTTAAAAGACATAAACTGGCGCAGCCAGATGAGGAGATAGATTATGCAAGACGAAAACAATGAAGCCGTTAATCAATATGTAAAGGGACGCGGAGCTCAGATTAATACCCAGAATAAGTTCCTAAAAAACCAACGTGTAAAAGAACATGTAGAAGGCATTGATGACTGGACAGAAAAGAACGAGGCTACTCAATATCTTGAAGACAACGCAAAGGGCATTGTAAACAAAGTTGAGAGCCCCGATGTAGGAATGTTTTATAGCATGAACCCTTACCAGGGATGTGAGCATGGATGTATTTATTGTTATGCCCGTAATTCGTTCGAGTATTGGGGCTACAGTGCAGGGCTTGACTTTGAGAGAAAAATCATCGTAAAGAAAAATGCACCTGAATTACTCCGAAAGTTCCTGATGAACCCTAAGTGGGAATGTGTGCCGATCGGGTTGAGTGGCAACACTGACTGCTATCAACCTGCTGAACAAAAGTTTAAGCTCACACGTGGTCTGCTTGAAGTATGCAATGAGTTTAACCAGCCTGTAGGAATGATTACAAAAAATGCAGGGATGCTGAGGGATAAAGATCTGCTTTCAGAAATGGCAAAGAAGAATCTTGTGTCCATTCTTGTATCTATAACTTCTTTAAACGAAGATTTAAGAAGAGCAATGGAGCCCCGAACTACAACTGCAAAACAACGCTTACGCCTCATTGAAGAAATGAGTAAGGCAGGTGTAAGAATGGGTGTTATGTTAGGACCTATGATACCGGGTTTGAATGAACACGAAATGCACGATATTATAAAATTAGCAAGTGAAGCAGGCGCTACATTTTCTGCTTATACTTTTATCAGGTTGAATGGCGCCATCAAATTATTATTTCACGACTGGATCTATAAGAACTTTCCTGACAGGGCAGATAAAGTTTGGCATTTAATTGAAGCAAGTCATGGAGGTAAAGTGAACGACAGTGAGTGGGGGAGGCGTATGAGAGGCTCAGGGAACATTGCAGAAATGGTAGCAATGCAGTATAAAAAGTACACTGCTAAGTATGGATTGAACCATGAGAGAATGGAGCTGGACTGCTCGCAGTTTAGAAGACCGGGGGAGCAGGGAAGGTTGTTTTAGTCCACAACATGAGTAATCTTCAGCTGGTACGGGATATGCAACATGTAAGTAAACTTAATGCATGCTTATTCCTATTGGTGACGATAACCGCGACAGGCATACCACTCCTTACGTCAACTATATTTTAATTGCTCTAAACATCTTCGTGTTCGTTTTTTGGCAACAGATTGGACAAAACATACCATTTACTTTTGCGTTTTCCGCCGTACCGGGAGAAATACTAACCGGTACAGATCTGATTACAGACGCACGTGTATTAGTTGATCCTTACACCGGGCAATCCGTTGAAATGCCAGGCTTGCAAAGAACACCGGTTCCTGTATATCTAACACTTATCACCTCAATGTTTATGCACGGCGGTATTGCCCACATTTTAGGAAACATGATGTACTTATTGATTTTCGGCGACAATCTTGAAAATTCAATGGGACACCGGAACTACCTGATTTTTTACTTACTCTGTGGAATTCTCGCGGGATTGAGTCATGTATTTTCAACTGCTTATTTTAACCAGAACCCGCTGATTCCGAGTCTTGGTGCATCGGGTGCAATCTCGGGTGTTTTAGGAGGATATATGATCATGTACCCTACACGATCTGTACACGTGTGGATCTTATTCGGCATTTTTTCTGTGCCTGCAATTATTGTAGTTGGGCTATGGTTTGCGTTCCAGGTAATTAATGGATTAGGTACATTGGGGGGAACTGAAGCAGGTGGTATTGCTTATGCCGCGCACATCGGTGGTTTTGTTGCGGGTATAATCCTCGTCAAGTTTTTTGAAAGACGAGTTAATCCCGTGTTGCGCCAACGAAGATCTGCCTGGTAAAGTAGCTGGATGGTCTTAAGGTCTATAAATGAATGAAGCAGAGATAAAAGTGATCGTGCAATCTTAATTTGTTGAGTTGTGCAATGCGGTTGAAGAGTGCGACGCAACGATGATGCTATGGAATACAAATGCTGGTAACAAAAAATTACTTTAAACTTATTAATGAGCTTAAACGATGGCGAAGATTACGGGTACTCATCATGTCGACCTTTACTGAACCAACAGTGATTGGACTTTCGATACGTATAGGGATTTTATTGCCATCATCACTTACCCACACGGTCATCTTTTCTCCACCTTCGAACAAGGTACCCTTTAAAAGCAGCGGCTTAAATTTGATTGCATGGAATTTTCCATACTTAGTTTTAATGGTTTCTTTACCAAGATAACGCAAGTAAAGATTGTAAACTTCGTTATCCATAAACATGCTGAAAGGAATTTTATCACCGGGCTTGTACCGGTTGAAATCTATATTACGTGCATAATAGATTGAGCTCAAAACATCCTGCACGCAATTAGGCACTTTGTAAACACCTGACGTAGTTATGGCGGTGTTAGCTGCCTGGTTGAAACTTATGTTCTCGTACTTTTTGTACCCACCTTCGGATACATTTCTAACAAACTTGTATGGTTGCAAAGTAGCTGTGTCAAAGTAGCTTTCGTACTTATCGCGAACTTTAAAAATCCAATCGTATTTACTATTTGATTGCCCCGTGCCGACAACGTGATAAACGGGCTTGTTGTTCATTCTTTCAAGATTCGTAGTAAAGGTTGCATTACCTGCATTAACATACAATCCCGCAACATTATAGTAAACGATGTATGAAATAACCTCGCCGGAAGAAAAACTGCTATTACGAATACCGCAGAAATCATCACCTGCGGTAAGGCGTATAGCGGAAATTAATAAAAGGGATGATAGTAAGGCTTTTTTCACTTTTTGTTCCTGAATAGTTTGATTCCAAGAATAAACAAACTTCCTGCCAAAGCAGGCACTACTAAGTTAATTAACCAAATTCCCGAAGCTGCTAAAACTATTCCTAATGTATTGGTACTTACAACACCGAAGAGTAAAAGCGCTAACTGGCCTCGCAGTCCTAATTCGGCCAAGGCTATAGTTGGTACCACTGCCATAGCAAGAAACATGATACACGTTAAACCTGCAGTTAACCAAAAATCGATGCTAACATTGAATACTTGTAGTAACAGATAATATTGAATGATGAAAATACAAAAGCGTAACAGGGATAAACTAAGAACGTCCAATAATTCGCGCCATTTAAATTCTTCGAGTTTTTGAATGAAATACGAATACCTGGCAACAAAGGGAATTTTCTCTAAAAATTTTATCACCGCACTTATCTTAAAATATAGCACCAACAGTATTACAGAAACAGCAATCAAACCCCAGATGGTTGCACGTATCCACATTAACGACACCAAGGCCTGGTGGTTCGTTGCATCAGAAAGAAGATGCTGCAGAAATAATAAGCTCACACATCCCAATACGATGGTAACGATCAGCTGACTAATACTTCCGATGAAAGTTATTACAATTGCACGAAGCCTGTTACCTTCTCCGATGTAGATTACTCTTCCTAAATATTCGCCCACCCTGTTAGGAGTGTTCATCGCAAAAGCCTGGCCTGCAAGTACTGCTCTATAAGCGGTAAAAAAACTTATTGGCTGTATGTGTTGTACAAGTACTTTCCATTTCATAGCCTCCATGCCCCAGTTAAACATCATAAGCACAATCACAAATAAAACTTTCCATGATTGGCTGCCATAAAGTGAACTCTTGATCTCTGACCAAGCCTGCTCAAGGTTTGGCTGTTTAGAAATGTGCTGGTATAAAGAAAAAGATAGCCAGATGAATAAGACAGGACCTAAAAAGTAATTAATAAATATTTTTAATCTATTGTTCAGAACCTTAGTTATTAAATTTGAAGAACCGCTAAGATAGTGTGGGCATTGATACTTAACTAACATAGATGAAGTATTTTCACGCTTGAATGCTAAGCACACCAAAAATTATATTAGGAATAGACCCCGGAACAGTTGTGATGGGTTATGCATTAATTGATGCAAGCACATCTAAGCCAAGGCTTTTAATGATGGATGCATTGAAACTTTCCGCAACTAAAGATGCTTACGAAAAGTTAGAAACAATTCATCTAACCGTCTGCAATCTTATCAAAAAATATAACCCGAACACCTTTGCTATTGAAGCACCTTTTTTTGGGAAGAATGTTCAGAGCATGCTTAAGCTTGGACGTGCACAAGGCGTTGCGATTGCTGCTGCGATGCAGGCGGGACTTACAGTAACCGAATACTCACCAAAGAAAGTGAAACAATCAATTACCGGTAACGGTAATGCAGATAAAGAACAAGTGTGGAAGATGCTGCAAAGTGTATTATCTCTTGAGGAAAAGCCACAATTTTTTGATGCCACGGATGCATTGGCTGTTGCTTTGTGTCACCATTACCAAAGTAATTCTGTATTAGGTACTCAACCAAAAGGAGTAAAGGGTTGGGCTGAGTTTATTCGCAACAACCCCCAAAAAGTAAAAGCGAAATAAATTATCAGTTGGTCGGGTGTGGAATATTTCTTCTTTTTTGAATGAGCTCGGAAGATTTTTGGTAAAAAAGTTCTCTTTGATTTTCAACATCATATTTCTTTCGCTTTTAATATCAGCAATCTTTGGCACAGTTTTGTGTTATAAGGTGTAAAGGATTAGCCCATAGAGGTAAACGGTAAGTGGGAGCCTTCAAATAATTGATAACACTTAAACACATTTTTATGAAAACGACTATAACAATATTTGCAGTTGCCGCAGTTTTTGCCGCCTGTAATAGTAATCCTAAAACAGATGTAAAAGGAACAACTACAATAGCTACCGAAGACACTGCAGGTTTAGCCGAATTCAGAATGCAGAAAGAGCAAATGAAAGAGGGTGAGCTAATAGAAACTGAAGGAATTTACGATGGTAGTAGCACAAACAATTTAAATGGTACTGCACCTGCAGTTACAAGTAATAACAACACACGAAGAGTAAGTTCTGCACCTGCAAGAAGATCAACAGCTTCAAGAAGTACAAGTTCAAGGAGTTCTTCTGGTAGCGGAGTTTCTTCGGGCAGCAGTGGAGGTTCAGGTACAGTAGCTCAGGCACCAGCGAAAAAGGGATGGAGCAAAGCTGCTAAGGGTGCTGCAATAGGTGGTGCATCAGGAGCAGTGGCAGGAGCAATTATAAGCAACAAAAAAGGTAAAGGAGCAATAATAGGTGGTATTTTAGGAGCCGGTGGTGGATATGTTATCGGTAGATCAAAAGATAAAAGAGAAGGCCGTTACTAATAAGTAGAAAAACACCAGTTTACATAAAAAGCGGGATAGATATTAATTATCTATCCCGCTTTTTTGTGGATATACCTATGGTTGGACTAATTAAAATGGGCAAATACATCTTCGATGGAGTGGTAAATTTCAAGGTCTGTATAACAGGAGTTATACGTATATCAATGGTAGCTTAATCCTCTATTTAAGCATAGTATTTGTGACCTTTTGCTATAAAACCTTAGTCATGAAACGCATTATAATTATTGCATTCTTTTCCTTTACCGGATTAGGTGCAATTGCCCAGTCAACAGCTAGAACTAGTAAGGTGAGTACTTCAAAAAATACCACTAAAACTGCACCTGTAAAAAGCACAGCTGCTACAAAAGCAAAAACAGCCCCGCCTGAGGTAGAAATAAAGCCGTTGAGTCTTACAGCAATCCTGAAAAAGTCAGACTCATCATCAGCTCCTAAGCCGGACACCCTGCAGGCACCTAAACAGTAGTTCCGCATTCGATGATCAGAAATTTATATTGAAGGTATCTTCTTCAGTACGGGCAGAGTTTAGATTGTTTTGAATGTTCTCTTATCTTTTAAAGTTTCTTTAGTGTGTGAGCCATCTTCGATGGCATTGTTCTTGAAGATTTTTCTTTATGAAGACATCTATTAAATTTTCAGTACTTCTTTTATTTTTTGCATTAGCCGAATCTTGTACATCTGCCAGGATTGTTAGTGCTGAGAATGCTGACAATATGAATATCTCCAGATATAAAACCTATAATTTCTATGCTGAAGATGATACGTTATCTAAACAATTAGCCTGGGGTTTAGGCGCTGCTAAACTCGCGATTGCAGATGAAATGAAAAAAAGAGGTTTTCAGCAAGGCGGCTCAGATGCTGATCTACTTATTAATATCGGGATGGTAGTCAGAGAACAGGTAGAAACAAGGCAAACGAATTTTCAGCAAGATGCTCCAAGGTATTTGGGACAAAGAAGATATTCATGGAAAAGTGAAGAAGTAGAAACAGGACGGTATAATCAAGGGACAATTAGTGTGCATCTTGTAGATGGTAAAGAAAACAAGATGATTTGGAAGGGTGTAGTAGAAAGTGTAGTTCCGAGAAGAAAAGAAAAAGTTCAGCAGGCAATCCGTGAAGGCATACAGAAATTATTTACAAGGTTACCTTCGACAGGTAAATAGTTCTATGCTTATTCAATAAAACTCTTAAGTGCATTTTCCTCGAGTATAATTCTTGTAGGCACATCACTGGTATACTCCCACTTAACCAGCCTTATCTTGCCATCTGCTATTTCGATTCCTGTTATATCACCATCACTAAAACAACAACATCCGGTATTAAAGTAACTTGGTTTATATGCAGTAAAATCAGGTAAAGATTGACCCTGGCGCCTCCTCAGCTTTATTTCCTCTTCAAGTCTTTTTACTTCATCTTCGTTTCCAATTTCTTTAGCCTGCGCTAACTGCCGGTATAACTTTTCCAAATGAGTTAAAGATTGAAAAATTGGTTGGTGAGTATGGCCAGTAATTAGTAAGATATTTTGTTGTTGGGCACTCCATTCATACATCATCCTGTTGTGATCTGACTTAAGATTATCATCATAAGCTGGTGTATTAGGATTAAGGTTGAGAAAGGATTGTAAAGGCGCCCATACATTTGCAATAAACCACTTGCTGAATGCATTGCCATCGCTTATGGCATCACCCTGGTGACCATGGGTGAGAAAGACCTGCAATGATTTATTCTCTATGACAGTTTGTAGAATTGCTCCTTCATATATGCAAACTTTCTCCCCGAAAATCTTATCCAGCTCAAACTTAGCCAACGGGTCATTATCCCAATAAAGATCATGATTGCCAAAGACCTTTGTGAAAGCTTTCCTCTTCAGGAATAATTTTTCCATTTCAAAAGTAGCAGTGTTGTATTTTTTAACTGAAGCAAGACTATTCTCCCATAATTCTTCACTGTCACCAAGGTTGATGTAGTGGAAGTTGTTTTCGTTATAAAAGTGTAATGCTGCCAGGTAATTTCTTTCAGCAATAGAAAAGTCATCATAACCGTTTTTAGCGCCCTTATGTTGATCTGAAAAAATTATAAACTGCTCTTTATCAAATGAAATAATCGGCCCTTTTTTATCTGGTTTTGAAATGATATGTTGATGAAGTTCTGTAAGAGCAGTATGCACCCGCTGCCTGTCAGGGCGGGAAGTATATTTATTTGCCAACCACATAACCGGAGGTAGCAATATTTTTTGCAGGAATTTTTTCATGGGCGTTTGAAGATAGGAAGAAGCTCATTTATAAGCGAATCGATATATTCCTGCCCCTAATGCGTTATATTAAGTAGATAAAGCATCAATATCTTTTTTGCGGCTCTCTTTTTGACATGTCTCAATGAATTTTAGCTCTAATCTTACTTATCAACATAGAATACAGGTCTTTAAAATCAACGATTTACAACTTTGTTAATTCGGATTATTTCATACAACTTTGCAGCCATTAACATAAACATAGTACACATCAACATAAATGGGACTTTTTAACTGGTTTACACAAGAAATTGCAATGGATTTAGGTACGGCAAATACCTTAATCATTCATAATGAAGAAGTAGTGGTAAACGAACCGTCGATCGTAGCCCTTGACAGAAATAACCTGAAAACCGTACTTGCTGTAGGAAAAAGGGCATTGATGATGCATGAAAAGACCCATGAAAGTATTCGTACAATCAGACCGCTTAAAGATGGTGTAATTGCAGATTTTAACGCGGCGGAGCTTATGATCAGGGAAATGATCAAAATGATCTACCCTAAAAAGCCACTTTTCGCACCCAGTTGGAGAATGATGATCTGCATCCCGTCGAGTATTACTGAAGTTGAAAAACGTGCTGTTAGAGATAGTGCTGAACAAGCAGGCGCTAAAGAAGTTTATTTATTACACGAACCAATGGCAGCAGCCCTGGGAATTGGTATAGATGTGGAAGAGCCGGTTGGTAATATGATTATTGATATTGGCGGTGGTACAACAGGTATTACAGTTATTGCATTAGCTGGTATCGTTTGCGACCAAAGTATTCGTATTGCCGGTGATGAATTTACAGCAGATATTATGGAAG
This sequence comes from Segetibacter sp., assembly GCA_036387965.1. Lineage (GTDB taxonomy): Bacteria > Bacteroidota > Bacteroidia > Chitinophagales > Chitinophagaceae > Segetibacter. The sequence goes on from DASVST010000385.1 coordinate 25,104, forward strand.
CACTTCGGCGATACCATAGTTTATTGATTGGTGAGCGTACTGCAGAACAAATTAAAATACAAATAGGCGCAGCGATGAAGGATTTAGATAATCCTCCTGATGATATTCCTGTAAACGGACGTGACCTTGTAACTGGTATTCCAAAACAAATTATAGTTAGTTACCAGGAAGTGGCCGAAGCACTTGATAAAAGCATTTTCAAAATTGAAGAAGCAATTTTGAAAGCTCTTGAAACTACTCCTCCCGAACTAGCGTCTGATATTTATCGTCGCGGCTTGTACCTTACCGGAGGTGGTGCTTTATTAAGAGGTTTAGATAAACGTTTAAGTCAAAAAATAAAGCTTCCTGTGCACGTTGCTGACGATCCTCTAAAAAGTGTGGTAAGGGGAACTGGTATTGCGTTGAAAAATTATCAGAGATTTCCTTTCATAATGAGATAAAAGTTAAGATCGAATAACTAAATTCGAAACGCTAATCGGTTACTTGTTTTCGGATTTAGAATTTTAAAATTCCCCAGTGCGCAACATATTTGTATTCATTAGAAGATACTTCAACTTCCTGCTCTTCCTGGTATTGCAAATCACCGCTATTGTTTTTCTTGTTAAGTATAATAAAACACACGAAGCAGTTTACTCTGGCATTGCAAATGAAGCAACGGGTAAAATAAATGAGCAATACAATAAAGTGCAGTATTACTTTCAGCTTAAACAAACCAATAATCAATTAGCTGAAGAAAATGTATGGCTTAGGAATTTATTAGCTTCAAACTTTGAAGCAGCCGACACTGTAAGACGAAGAACTATAGACAGCCTTGTTATTGATACTTCAAAAGGCATAAGAAAATTCGTTTGGCTCCCAGCCAAAGTAGTAGCAAACACCACATCCCTTCAAATGAATTACATAACAATACATAGGGGAAGCTTGCAGGGAGTTAAAAAAGATATGGCAGTCATAGGACCTAACGGTGTTGTAGGTATTGTAATTGAAACTTCTGATAACTATAGCCGTGTAATGAGTCTTTTACATAGAAACAGCAAGGTTAGCTCGATGCTTAAAAAAAGCAATGTAGCAGGTAGCATCGAATGGGACGGAAAAGATCCCCAATTTCTCACTTTACGAAACATCCCAAAGAGTATACAAATCACGAAAGGTGATTCTGTTTTAACCAGCACATATTCAGCTAATTTTCCATCACACATAATGGTTGGTAGAGTGTATAATATTACTGATGATCCCAGCAGCAATTTTTATACGATTAAGGTTAAAACATCAACAAACTTCTTTTCAATACAATATGTAAACGTTGTTGAAAACGTGCAGTGGGAAGAGCAACGCAGACTGGAGGCTGTACCTGTTAAAAACCAATGAGCCAGGTTGTCAAAAATATCATCCGGTTTATCATGTTCATCCTGATTCAGCATTTTGTGCTTAATCAAATACCACCATTACACCAGTTTATTACTCCGTATTTATATTTCTTGTTTTTATTGTGGCTCCCGTTTACTATTTCGAGATCAGCCCTTTTAGCGGTTGCTTTTTTATTGGGAATGGCTCTTGATTATTTTACCGGAACACCAGGCTTGCATGCAGCGCCATGCGTGCTCATTGCTTATCTCCGGCCGTTCCTAATAAATCTCCTAATATCACAGGAAGGCGCAGAACTGAATTATGCTGAGCCTTCAATAAAAAGTATGGGCTTTGCACCATATAGCTTTTATGTATTTGTGCTAACTTTCATTCATCACTTTTATTTAGTGTTGATTGAATGGTTACAGTTTGGTGACATCTTATATTTCTTAGGTAAGGTAACAGCAACAACAGGAATTAGCCTTCTCCTCATTTTTATATCTGAAATGCTATTCTTTAGAAAGCAAAAGTTCAGAACCAATACAGCATAAATAGATAACACTCCTTCTTAAGCGCATTACATGTGCAATTATCGCTATACCTTTGCGCACAGTTTAAACATTCATGGATTCAATTATAAGGGTTACTAATCTCTCAAAGCGTTTCAAAGATATTGTGGCAGTTGAGGGACTTTCATTCACTGTTCAACAAGGTGATATTTACGGTTTTCTTGGGCAGAATGGTGCAGGAAAATCTACAACCATCCGGATGCTTCTCACACTTATCGAACCTTCAGAAGGAAGTATAGAAATCTTTGGACTGAACCTTAAAAACCATCGTAAGGAAATTTTAAAACAGGTAGGAGCAGTGATAGAAAAGCCGGACGTTTATAAGTACCTGACTGCTTACGAAAACCTTCAACTCTTCTACAAAATAAGCGGCGGAAGCAAACTCAGCAAAAGCAAAATAATGGAACAGCTTGAGTTGGTTGGTTTGGAAGACAGGGCTAACAGCAAAGTAAAAACCTATTCGCAGGGAATGAAGCAACGATTAGGTGTTGCAATAGCCTTAGTTCATGATCCGCAACTAATTATTCTCGATGAACCTACAAACGGCTTAGATCCACAAGGTATTGCTGATATAAGAAATCTTATCCTTCACCTAAGCCATCACATGAAGAAGACTGTGGTGGTATCTTCGCATTTATTAAGCGAGATCGAGTTGGTTGCAAACAGGCTTCTCATTATTGATAAGGGAAAAAAAATGGTAGAAGGCAGTGCTTCCGAATTATTTGATCCTGCACAAACCGTTATTGAACTGAATACCTTAGACGATGATCACGCCTTAGCATTATTGCGAGAAAGCGAGTGGTCGTCATACCTTCAAACAACAAAC
>DASVST010000386.1:0-4445 GCA_036387965.1 Segetibacter sp.
CCTTGGATATTTTAGTTATGTATTCATCACAACAATCAACAAGGATGGACACGTATATTCTGTAGAACCCGTAGAGGTTTATCGGGATCAACTTAAAAACATTATCAAAAAAAATTCTTCAGTAACGTTGCTTCCATTTGCTCTTGGAGATAAAAATGAGCCATCAATAACATTAGGCATGCCTGCTGCCTTTGAAGACCTAGGATACCTTCGTCATGGAGTTGTGACACTTCAAACAGAGGAACGTTCTATAGCCGGTAATTATCAATTTAAAAGTGAATTGAAAAAAGGAAGTGAAGTATTCGGGAACCTTCAAAAGCTCGACTACATTAAATGTGATATTGAGGGGCATGAAACCGTTGTTTTAAAGGAAATGAAAGAAGTATTACAACAACATAAACCGCTGGTTCAACTTGAAACTTGGGGAGAGCAATTGCCAATTATGCTTGAGTACTTTGCATCGCTTGGCTTCAAGGCTTATCATTTATCTAAAGGCAAGCTTATAAACGCTACAGGTTTAGAAATGGGCCAGATCTCTTCTTCAGATGTTCTGTTCGCGCATGATGAGCGGATAGATCGCCTTAGACCCTTTTTAGTTTAGAGGAACTGGTTTTAAGATTTGAGCTACTTTTTTTTCAGTTCTGCAACAAGAAACTGTTCAAGAGCTGCTACCATACTTGGAGCCTGGGGAGCAGGAGCTTTTATTTCAAGAGTTAATCCTGCATCTTCAACAGCTTTGGACGTATTACCGCCAAAGGCTCCGATATATGTACCATTTTGTTGAAATGTGGGAACATTATCGAATAAGCTGCGTACGCCACTTGGTGTAAAAAAGCAGATTACATCATAATCAACATTTTCCATTACCTGTAAAATGTCGTTGCTGATTGTTCGATACATAAAAGCAAGAGCAAACTCACACTTATTATTTTTAAGCCAGTTTACGATCTCGTTATCCTGCTGATTTTCGCTGCACACATAAAGAAACCTTTCGTTTTCTTTATGCTTATTGATTACATCGAACATGCTTTTATTACTACCATCAGCACCATAAAAAACTTTTCTTTTTCTATAAAGAATAAACTTTTGAAGATATAATGCAACAGCTTCAGTTATACAGAAGTACTTTGTATCCTGGCTGATGGTGATTTTCATTTCTTCACAAATACGAAAGAAATGATCGATAGCATTTCGGCTGGTAAAAATAACTGCAGAGTAAGCGGTGATATCAATTTTCTGCCTGCGAAAATCTTTTGACGGTATACCTTCTAATTTTATGAAAGGATGAAAGACTAAATCAATCTCATACTTCTTTGCAAGGTCGAGGTAAGGTGATCTGTCGTTTTCAGGCTTAGGTTGGGTAATCAAAATCTTTTTTACACTTACTGCTTTCGCAGTTTTTGCCCCATTTTTTACCATACTACTCGTGGTGTTTGTGCAAAATTAAAGACTTCTAACCATATAAATCATCAACACTTTGTAAATGAGCAAAAGGGGAATTATTTCGAATGCTGATATATAAAAGAAAAAATGAATAGGACTTACTTTAATTTCTTTGTGAACAGGAGCATAAGAAATTAAATACCTGTAGAAAAAAAGTAACGCTACTATTAAGAGAGAAATAGTAACTGCAATCGAAATTATTTGCAGATTTGAAAATGCAAGTATGATAACAAACGGTATTAAAATAATACCTGAAACTTTGTTTATTAAATAAACAATAAATATATAAGTACTTGCTGCTTCTTTCACGTTAAACACCCATCCACTAAATCGAAGAAATAAAAACTTGGTGATGTAAAGCACCGCCAACGATGCTGAACTATAAAGAAACAACAACCAAAAATTTGTTGATGATACATTGAAATAGCTAACAAGTAATGTTATGTAAGCACCCCCGGTTAAGATGAATAGAAGGTTATAAAATAGAGAAGGCAGATTGTTTTGAAGTAACTGTTCACGGGTTTGTTTTTGCCTGAAAGTAGGCTGAAAAAATAATCGAAAAAGATTTGCAAAATATTTGCTAAATACCAGGCGATTAAAAGCAAGAAACAATACCAACCCTGTGACCAGGTAAAAAAGTTCATCTTTTGACTGCCTCTTTCTTTCATCAAATAGTAGATAAAGAGGTTCTTTTTCTTTAATAAAAGGATTACGTAAAAACCTATTAAACGGAGTATCAATTGTTGCTTTTGCAGGAGAATCCTGTACCGTAGGCGGAATAATAGAAAGAGAATCTTCCACTTTTAATGTATCCTGCAGAGGAAGGGAATCAACTTGTACATAGCCTTTATAGCAAAGCAGGCAAACAAAAATTGTAAGAAGGATATGTTTCAAGTAGTAAAGTTATCAGCGCAAAAATATCTTAGTGAAGCGATAGCAGAAAAAAAACCTGCCGGTGGTTAAAAGATACTTACATAACCAAAGTGAATTTTAGACTGCCGCAGATTAAAATCAATATCATTTCTTTTACCTGCTGCAAAACTAATATTAAATAGACCGCCTTTAGTTTCAAATGAAAGCCCCAATCCTGCACCAATATAACTTTTTGAAAATGACGTAGGCTTACTTTTGTCATTGCTCAAGCCAAAATCTGTGAAAGCAGAAAAGTACGAATTCAAACCAAGCAAGTAGCGATACTCTAAAGTACCAACAGCATAACGGTTCGCAAAAATGCTTTCTTCATCAAAGCCCCGTAATAGCTTATAACCACCAATCTGAAACAGTTCATTTCTAAAATAACTTGGGCTTTCATACCATCCACCATTGAACCCTGTTTTAAAAACACTACGCTTTGCTAAAGGGAAATATTTAGCAGCCTGAATCCTAACCCGAACCTGGTAAGTATTCAATTTTACTGAATCGTACAACTTGCTATAATTAAATGAGGGATCCTTTATTTGGGTAATAGCATTGCTCTTCCTTACTTTTTTATTTCCTGCACTTAGAAAGAGCTTTACTTCATTTCCGCTTCGCGGATTAAACCTATAGTTTGTTTTATTGTAGTCGTAATCGAAGCCAAGATTTACAGAACTAACATCTGCTATATCAGGAAGGCGTTTGCTGTTTTTTATACGTATTGTATCAGTCAGCAATACATTAGAGCGTTGGTTTTGTATACTTATTTTGCCTGTCTGGTGATCGGATAAAGTATAGCGCAAACCAGCTTCTGCATTAATGTTTAAAAAAGTCGAATCTCTTTTATAAAGCTCAAATAAAAAGTCTGCGCCAAAAGGTGAATTAAACATATATGGCTGCTGAAACTGTATATTTAACCGTGGAGATTTTGGTTGAATTTGCTGCCACACAAGTCCAAAACTTTCGCCTCCACCAAATGCGTTTTTTAATTGCAGGTTTGCATCAACAGTGAATAATAATTTACCTGTTTGTTGATTAGAGGGTAGAAAACCGGCAAGCACATTTATCTGGTTACTCTTTTTAGGCTGAAGGTAGAGGTTAACAATACTTCCTGAACTTAGCATCGTTAAATCCCAGTTTTGTGTTTGCTGCAAATAAGGAAGTTCGGTTAAACGCTGATTGATTTTCTCCAAGGTCGCATACTTATAAATTCCTCCCTTTTCAATATCTAAATATTTGTATAAGTAGTTGTGCGAAATCTTTGCGCTACCAAATAATCTTATGCTGTCGATCTTATATTGAACGCCTTTATCAATCAGCAAGGCAGCATTAATTTTTCTATTGATGATCTCAATGCTATCTAAACTCACTTTCGCGAAAGGGTGTCCGCTGTTTTCAAAATAATCTAACAGCTTCTGTTGGAAAACGCGATACTGAACAAGATCAATCTGGTTTTTATTATAACCAAGCATCTGCAGGTAAATAGCATTGTTTTCAGCTACTCTTAAATTTCCCAGCTGGTACGTTTCGCCCAGGTATAGCCGTATCGTTGCTGTTTTTTCACCTACAAACATACTATCTATTGAAGCTGATATATATCCTTTTGCCTGCAACAAAGCTGGTATCTTTTTAATGTAATCAACGCATTGCTGTTTGTTAGGAAAGCTGGCTCGTAAAGAACTCAGCTGGTTTGTACCTGCTAAACTTTTATCAACCGGTAACACAACCAATTGGTAATGGTTTTGAGCAGATACAACATTAAAACATAGTATTAACCATAGCACGTTAAAATAAAATTTATATGATAGTACCTTTGCCATCTTTAAAAAACAAGTTTACCGAAAGTTTCATTAATCATGTCAGGCATCTATATTCATATTCCTTTTTGCCGGAGAGCTTGTAACTATTGTAACTTTCATTTTTCTACATCTCTCTCTTTACAAAAAGATTTTACATCTGCCTTACTTCTTGAAATTGATCTACAGAGAAATTATCTTCAGGAACCTGTTTCAACGATTTACTTTGGTGGTGGTACTCCTTCGTTAATGCTTGCTGATGATCTCGCTGTTGTGCTGAAAAAACTTTCT